>JACOVJ010000038.1 GCA_016177385.1 Candidatus Niyogiibacteriota bacterium | reverse complement strand
GAATACGCTTGAATTTCCAGCGAAATTCAAGCTCCATCCTCGGCGCTTTGTTTTTTGGCTTCCCGCTTCGCGAAATTATAGCCAAAAAACACCATGCAAAGCGCCTGCGGGGCTTCTAAAATGGATTTCGGGATTCGCCCAATAAAAATTTTCTTATGTTAAAAGTCCAGCCATTAGGGGATCGGGTGCTCGTGGAGCCCCTTTCAAAGGAGGAAACCGAGGGACGCACTAAATCCGGCCTTGTCATTCCGGATACCGCCGAAAAGGAGCGTCCGGAGCAGGGGAAGGTCATTGCCGCGGGGAAAGGCCGCCATGATAACGGGAAGCTTATTCCGATGTCGGTCAAAAAAGGCGACCGCGTGCTGTTTTCCAAATACGGTCCGACCGAGCTCAAACTCGACGGCAAGAATTATTTGATCGTAAAAGAGGAGGACATCCTCGCCATCATCAACTAATATGGCAGCCAAACAAATTTTATTCGACGTCAAAGCCCGCGAAGCGCTGAAGCGCGGCGTGGATGCATTGGCGAACGCGGTCAAGATCACTCTGGGCCCCAAAGGACGCAATGTCATTTTGGATAAGGGGTTCGGCGCGCCGACCATCACGAATGACGGCGTGACCATCGCCAAAGAGATCGAGCTCGAGGACCGCGTCGAGAATATGGGCGCCGAGATCATAAAAGAGGTCGCGACCAAAACGAACGATGTCGCAGGCGACGGCACGACCACCGCGACGCTCTTGGCGCAGGCCATCATCACGGAGGGATTGAAGAATATCGCGGCCGGCACCAACCCGATGGGATTGCGCGTTGGTATTGAAAAAGCAACCGCGAAAGTCGTGGAGGAACTGAAAAAACTCTCGACCCCCATTTCGAAAAAAGAGGAGATCGCGCAAGTGGCGACCATTTCCGCCAAAGACGCGGCCATCGGCGACAAGATCGCGGAGGTCATCCATAAGATCGGTAAGGACGGCGTGGTGACGGTGGAGGCGTCGCCGAGTTTCGGGATTTCCTACGAACTCGTCGAGGGTTTGCAATTCGACCGCGGTTTTGCGTCGGCCTACATGATCACGAATGCCGAGCGGATGGAGGCGGTGTATGAAGACCCTAAAATTTTAATTACGGATAAAAAGATCACGGCCATCGCCGATATTCTTCCGGTGCTCGAAAAATTGGCGCAGACCGGCAAGAAAGAACTTGTCATCATTGCCGAAGAAGTCGAGGGCGAAGCATTGGCGACCCTGGTGGTCAATAAACTGCGCGGCGCATTTCACGCGCTTGCGGTCAAAGCTCCCGGCTACGGCGACCGCCGCAAGGAAATGCTGGAAGACATCGCCATTGTGACGGGCGCGAAAGTCGTATCGGAGGAGGCGGGCATGAAATTGGATGCGGTTGAGCTCTCGGTGCTCGGAACCGCAACGAAGGTCATTGCGACCAAGGACAACACGACCATTGTCGGCGGCAAAGGCAAAAAAGCGGATATCGACAAACGCGTCGCGCAATTGAAAAAACAGATGGAAAAAACAGAGTCGGATTATGACAAGGAAAAATTGCAGGAGCGTTTGGCGAAGCTTGCGGGCGGCGTCGCGGTCATCCGCGTAGGCGCGGCAACGGAAGTGGAGCAAAAGGAAAAACAGCATCGCATCGAGGACGCGGTGTCCGCGACCAAAGCGGCCATCGAGGAGGGTATCGTGCCGGGAGGCGGCGTTGCGTTCGTGCGCGCAGCCGCGGTGCTCGACAAGAATTTGCTCAACATGGAAGACAACGAAGAAAATCACGATGAATGGCTCGCGCATAAGATCGTGCGCAATGCCATCGAGAAACCCTTGTGGCAGATCGCGGAAAACGCGGGCGTTTCGGGTTCGGTGGTGCTCGATAATGTGCGCAAGAAAAAGGGGACCATCGGCTACAATGCCGCGACCGCCGAATACGAGGACATGCTCGAGGCCGGTATCGTGGATCCGACCAAAGTGACGCGCTCAACGTTGCAAAATGCCGCGTCGGCCGCCGCGATGCTTCTGACCACGGAAGCGGTGGTAGCGGAAAAACCGAAAAAAGAAACCCCGCCCCCGATGCCGGACCCGCACGGAATGGAGATGTAGGAGCCCCTCTAAGGGGAGTCCTTTTCTGATTCCTAAGGACTCCCCTTGACGACTTCAGAATCCGGTGCTTTAATGGCGTCGGGTTCTTTGTTAAGAAAGGAGACCTCAATGGCTCGTGCGCTTGCGTTTCGCGCACTGCTCATTTCAATCTTCGGAGCATGGCTCCTCGTGGCGTGGCAGCTATTGATGACCGCTATGGCGGGCGCTGGTAGCAATACCATTACGTACGTTCATCTCGCGGCTTTCTATGGCGCAGCTGCTTCCATCATACTGTTTCCCATCCCGTTGGCCGCCCTGTTTCTTTTTTTCATGAGCGCGATTGCATTTCGGATGGATTCCGCGGGTCAGTTGGTGATCCGCGAAGATTCATGGTTTGCCCGCCTTTTGCGGTGGCGCAATCGAAAAGAATGGGAAAAGCCGCAAACCGGATGCTCGATCTTTCGGCTTACGATCTTTTTGTTCTTTAAGCTCGAGGCGCTTTTGGTGGTTGCCGCGATCGTGAGCGCCGGCGTTTGGGCGGCCTGGCACACGACGGTAACGGAATCCGAGAAAGCGTGGGAAGTCGGCGTGATCGCACTCATCGGCGCTTCGGCCATTCTTGGGCTTTTCGTGGCGGTCGGGTTCACGGTGTGGTTCGTGCGGCGTCCCGTTTTCCAGGCATTTTGGCAGGCGTTCAAAGATAACACCTGCGTGATCGTTCGAAAGGAATAGTATACATGCATGCTCCTTGCTTCGGCAGGGAGTTTTCTTTATGATAGGGGCATGCAAATACTTTGGTTCGCAATAGGCATTATTGGTCTCGCCGTTCTTTGGGCGGTGTATGCGTACAATCGTTTTGTGACGCTCCGGTTTCGTTCGCACGAGGCGCTCTCGGATATCGACGTTCAGTTGAAGCGCCGGTTCGATCTCATTCCGAATCTTATCGAGGCCGTGAAGGGATACATGGAACACGAAAAAAGCGTGCTCGAAAATGTGACCCGTGCGCGAACGGAGGCGATGGGGGCGTCGGGTTCGGCGCTCGACCACGCGGACAAGGACAATATGCTGACCTCGGCGTTAAAATCGCTCTTTGCGGTCTCCGAGAATTACCCGGACCTCAAAGCGAACACCAATTTCGTCGAACTTCAGCGCGAACTCGCGGATACGGAAAACAAGATCCAAGCCGCGCGCCGGTTCTACAATTCTACGGTGATGGCGTTGAACACGATGGTGGATTCGTTCCCCGCGAATTTCATCGCCTCGATGTTCAAGTTCATGAAGGAAAAATTCTTCCAGATCGACTCCGCAGCGGAACGCGAGCCGGTGAAAGTGAAGTTCTAACGTTATTTTAAGGGTAGTCCTTATCCGATTCCTAAGGACTACCCTTTGCGTTTTTAAAAAAGCCGCCCCTATGGTATAACAAGGGCGGCTTTTGAACGTTGATTTTGGGAGAATGACATGCGTGGAGACCCGTTCCTTTTGTGGTTTGGCGATGTGCGGCCGGAACACAAGCGTTTGGTCGGCGGAAAAGGCATCAATCTTGCAAAACTCTATCAAGAACTTTCGGGCCAGGGCGTTCAGGTTCCGAACGGCTTCATCGTGACCACCGAAGCGTGGCGCTTGTTTCTTCAAGCGAATCCCGGACTCCGGGAACGCGCGACAGAGCATTTTCTGCGCATCAATTTTGACGAAAGCGATGGTGCGTCGCTTCATCGCGAAAGCGCGCACATCTGGAACGCGATGCGCGAGGCCGGCATGCCGGCTATCGTGTCGGGCGAGATCGGCAAGGCGTACCGCGTGCTCGAAAAAGAATTCTGGGCGGATGCGGATGTCGCGGTCCGGTCGTCGGCCGTTGCCGAGGATCTGGATACCGCGTCGTTCGCCGGCGAGCACGACAGTTACTTGAACATCCGCGGCGCTTCGGAGGTCGTCGGGCACGCGCATCTTTGTTTCTGTTCACTTTTCACCGAGCGCGTGATCTTTTACCGGCACGAAAAAACCTTCCCGTTCTTCTCGGACGACGGCATTGCCGTTGTGGTTCAGAAAATGGTGCGTTCGGATCACGCCTGTTCCGGCGTGGCGTTCAGCCACGAGCCGGTGAGCGTGGCGCCGTATCTCGCGCGCATCGAAGGAAGCTGGGGATTGGGGGAGTACGTCGTGCGGGGACTCATCAGTCCTGATGTTTTTTTGGTCGCCAAATCATCCCAGCCGATGCTGGTGGGCAAGGAGTTGGGCGTGAAAGACCGCAAATTGGTGTACAGCTATCGGAGTGCCGAAGCCACGCGCCAAGTTGCCGCAACCCCTCAAGAGCAAGAAACGTTTTGCCTGTCGGATGAGGAGGCGGTGCATATCGGAGCGCTTTGTCAGCGGATCGAGGCGCATTACGGCCGCCCCATGGACATCGAATGGGCAAAGGACGGCCTCGGCGGCGGACGGCGCGAAGACGGCGACGGCACGATCTACATTGTTCAGGCGCGAAGCGCGACCTTCCACCGCGATCCATTGGTCATCGAACGCTCGGAGGTCGCGGGTAGCGGAGAAGTTCTCGCGACGGGCATCGTCGGGTGTCCGGGCGCGGGGCAGGGAAGCGTTCAAATCATCGAAAATGCGTACCATTTAGGCGCGTTCGTGAAAGGTGGGATTCTGGTGACCGACATGACGGATCCGGACTGGGTCCCCATCATGCGCAGGGCCTCCGCCATTGTGACGAATCGCGGCGGCAAGAATTGCCACGCGGCCATCGTCGCGCGCGAAATGGGGACGCCGTGTCTGGTCGGCACCGGCAACGCGACCGAAGCGCTGAAAGAGGTCGCTCATGTTACGGTCAATGCGTCTGCGGGCGGGGAAAAGGGCCACGTGTTTCGCGGCTTACTGCCGCTCGCGCGCACCGTTACGGACTTGCGTCCGGCCATTGAGCAGAAAGCGCGCATCAAAACCAAAGTGATGCTCATCCTTGCCGATCCGTTGACGGCTCCGGCGTACAGTTTTTATCCGAACGACGGCATCGGGCTTGCGCGGCTCGAATTCGTCATCGCGAATGTCATAAAAATGCACCCGTGCCTTGCCCTGCACCCGTCGCCCGAATCGTTTCTCGCGAACGGCGACGCCAAGGAATTCCGCCGGCTCATCGCAGGGTACAAGAATCCGAAACAATTTTTCGTTTCCAAGCTTTCCGACAGCGTTTGCCAGCTCGCGGCCGCCGTGTGGCCGAATCCCGTCATTATGCGGTTTTCGGACTTCAAAACGAACGAATACGCACGGCTTCAGGGCGGTTCGGCGTTCGAAGGAAAAGAGGAAAACCCGATGCTCGGATGGCGGGGCGCGTCGCGTTACTACGATCCGCGTTATCGCGATGCGTTTTGCCAACTCGAATGTGCGGCCATCCGCGATGCGCGCTCGCGCGGCTTTACCAACATCAAGACCATGCTTCCGTTCGTGCGCACTCTCCGCGAAGCGAATGCGGTGGTGCGCATCATGAAGGACGCGGGACTTGAACGCGGGAAAGACGGGTTCGAGGTTTACTGCATGGTCGAACTTCCGGCCAATGTCATGTGCCTCGAAGCCCTTGCGGACGTATTCGACGGATTTTCCATCGGGTCGAATGACCTGACCCAGCTGACGCTGGGATTAGATCGCGACTCGGGCGAACTTGCGCATATTGCCGACGAACGCGATGACGCGGTCAAAGCGCTCGTTCGGATGGCGATCGAAAAAGCGCGGGCGTTGGGCAAGCCCATCGGCATTTGCGGGCAGGCGCCGTCGAATTATCCGGAATATGCCGAACTGCTCGTCGAGGCCGGCATCACGTCGATCTCGGTCCAGCCGGATGCCGTTACACGCACGATCGAAAATATTTACCGCGCGGAAAACCGGTGAGGGAGGGCTTATGAGCGTGGAATGGAAATGCCCGATGGATAAAGTCGTACTGATGGCGATGTCCGCCCTTTGGTATTGCCCGCATTGCGGCAAACATTACCGCATCCGGCAGATCAAAGACGAAAAAACCGGCAAACCAATGCAGATCCTTGAAGTGGTTCGATGAATCGTGAACACAGGCCTCGCCACGGCGGGGCTTTTTTTATTGCGATTTTCCGTTATCATAGAGGGCGATGGATTTATACGCGAACCGCGATTCCAATATCCGCCGGACGTGGATTTTGTTCACGGCATTTTTCATCGTGGTCATCGGTATCGGGTGGGTGTTTTCGCAGATTTACGGCAATCCGTCCATTCTGATTTTCGCCGTCCTTTTCAGCATCGTTATGAACGTGGTGAGTTATTGGTATTCGGACAAAATCGTCCTCGCAACGACGGGGGCCAAACCCATTCAAAAATCGCAGGCGCCGGAACTCTACAATGTTGTGGAAAATCTTGCCATCACCGCGGGGCTCCCGATGCCGCGCGTGTATATCGTGGATGACGCGATGCCCAATGCTTTTGCGACGGGCCGCAACGCGGAGCATGGCGTAGTAGCGGTGACGCGGGGGTTGCTCGAGCGCCTGAACCGCACCGAGCTCGAGGGTGTGCTGGCGCACGAACTCTCGCACATCGGCAATCGGGATATGCTGGTCTCGACCGTGGCGGTGGTGCTCGTTGGGTTCATCGCGCTTCTCTCCGATATGTTCATGCGCTCGATGATATTTGGTGGTTTGCGCGGTGGCGACAGGGACAATAATCGCGCAGGTGCGATTCTTATGGTTGTCGGCATTGCGTTATCAATTCTCGCGCCCATCGCGGCGACATTGATGCAACTCGCCATTTCGCGGAAGCGCGAATTTTTGGCGGATGCGTCGGGCGCGCTCCTCACGCGCTATCCCGACGGGCTTGCCTCGGCGCTCGAGAAGATCGGGGCCTACACCCAGCCCATGCGTAGAGCCAACAATGCGACGGCGCACCTGTGGCTTGCGGATCCGCACGGAAAGAAGCATACTACCGTAGCGAAATTGTTCATGTCCCATCCTCCCATCCAAGAAAGGATATCAAGATTAAGAGGGATGCGAGTATGAAGCCGAATTGCAATGAGTCCCGTCCCGAGTATGGCCGAGGGATGACGCACCCGCCGACTCAGGAACGGATCGCGCGCTTACGAGGGATGAAGATATGAAGCATGAGCACGAACCGACAGAGCGGTCGCTCGATGCATTGGGCGCATTCCGGCAGGAAATGTGGGAGTTGAAGGCGGAGGAGGAATCCGGTGAGGCCGCGACCGCGCATTTTTCGGAATTGAATCCGGACGAATTGACGGAGGGTGAGGGGGCGATTTGGGAGAAACTCGGGAACCATGCCTTGTCGAATGAGGAGTTCAGCGCATATCGCACGAAAATTTCCCGCGAAGGGAATGCATCGCAGAAGCACTTTGTCGGATTCATCGGCAACAAGCTGATGATCCAGCAGTTGGAAGACGAGCGGGAAGAGAAAAAATAACCGGAAGCCCCGCGGGGCTTCCGAAACACGGAGGGTTCGCATAGTGGTCTAGTGCGCGCGCTTGGAAAGCGCGTGTGGGGAAACCCACCGAGAGTTCGAATCTCTCACCCTCCGCTGTGAAAAAAAGTGGCTTTGGGGGTGCAAATACTAAAACTGGACTCGAATTCGAAAATCGAGCCAGCTTAATTGCGGCATTTAACAAAACCCCCGGTTATTCTGTGCGAGGCGATGAAATATTTTTTAGTGGAAACAAGGCAGCGCAGAGTCTCGGCAAGCATAAGCTGTATGGTTTTCTTAAAAAACACGGGGTTGATTACAAAGCGATTCTTTCAAAAAAATTGATTCCAGATGAGGCGCTTTATGTGTCGAATCAGAAGCGGGTATTTGTTATAGAGATAAAATTTCAAGGGACCACCGGCTCGGTGGATGAGAAATTGCAAACCAGTGATTTCAAAAAGAAACAATATCAAAAACTTTTTAGACCGCTCGGCACCGAAGTCGAATTTATTTACGTGTTAAGCGAATGGTTTGAAAAACCCGAGTATAGGGATGTGTTGAATTATATTCGTTCTGTGGGTTGCCACTATTATTTTCAAAAACTGCCGCTCGCAGCTCTTGGTTTGCCGACGTCTAAAACGTAATTTTATGGAAACCGCGCTAATTTATAATCCAAAATATTACGACGGTTTGAATGTAAAGCAGATGCGACCTAAAATTTCTGCTTTTAAGACCTATAAAACAAAAGACGGAACACTTATAGGTCTTTTTCAGGGAAATCGAGGAGTAAATCCAAAACTTGATTTTGTTGTTAAGATCTTAATTCCAGGAATGGACAAAAAACTTGTTCCGCCAACGCATACATATTGGGTAGTCGATTTGCTCCTAAAAATTCCAGAATACAGAAAAGAAGTTAGAGAGATAGTTGAATATTATATCGAGTATTACAAAAGGACATCACCATTTTTATCGGTTGAGGATCGAAACAGCTATCAATTAGAAACCGTTGGCGAGATTATTTCGAGATATGGGCACATTGATCAGGCTTATACTTTATCGCTTGATTATGTCGCGACGGTGATCGAGCTGTTTTGTAAGAATGAAAAGATAAATCCGGGAGCATATATGTTTCGCGATCTTTTGTTGGCACTACGAGATTATATCGACAATAAATTGCATTATACCGAGGTTCTTCAGGCCGCCTTACCGGGCTATAGGTAGTCGCTATATCAAGCGTTTCCCGCTTATATCCTCGAATCTTTTGATTGATACATCCAAGAAATTTTTTTCGGTATCAATGCCGATAAAATTTCTTCCATTGAGATGTGCTGCAATGCCAGTTGTTGAACTCCCCGCAAAAGGATCAACAATTAAATCTCCCTTGTTGGTGCTTGCAAGAACAATTCTTTTTAATAGTTCGAGGGGTTTTTGAGTGGGGTGTTTTCCAAACTTCTTTTCTTCTGGTTTGGGGGTCCCAATCGCCCAAACGGAGCGCATTTGGGTGTTCGGTTTTTTAAGAAAATCACCCCACCAATCCCCATTCTTCATTTTTTCATAATTGAACGGATGCTTCGCCTTTTTTTCTTTTCTGGCCCATATCAATGTTTCGTGGCTTGCGGTGAAAAAACGGCAGCTTAAATTAGGGGCCGCGTTTGGTTTAAACCATGCGATATCATTTAAAATATGATAACCCAACGCCTGAAGCGCGTGTCCGCATTGATAGATTGAATGATAGGTGCCGCTTACCCAGAGCGTTCCCTCGGGTTTTAAGACACGACGTACCGCCGCTAACCATTTATAATGGAAGTCATAATCATCTTTGAAACCTTTGCTTTTATCCCATTCACCCTTATTGACGCTTACCATTCGACCTGCATGAACGCTGAACCCTCCGTTCGAAAGATTATATGGGGGATCTGCAAAGACCATGTCTACAGAATTTTCTGGAAATTTGGATAGCACGTCTAGAGAGTCGCCGTGATATAAACGGAACCCCGGCCTTTTATAATAAATTTTTTGTGAGAGATTTTTTTCCGGCTCTTTATATTCAGGTAATTGGATTGAGGGATGATTTTCCTCACGAATCACATCCAGCACCACTCCCTGGATCTTTAAATCCCGGTCTTTTCGGAGGATAATTGGTTCCATATTTTTGTTGGCTGGCTGTAAGCGAATGTATCCGTGCCCGCGATAGTATTTTTTGAGCGTCGCTTCCTGATTATCTATGAGCGCGACTACTTTTTGTCCGTTTTCGGCGGTTCCTTGTTGTTTTACCAAGACGATGTCGCCATCATTAATGTTTTCATCGATCATGCTATTTCCGACCACGCGAAGGGCGTAAACTTCTGATGCGCGGGGGAGTTGATTTTTGGGAATGGCAATCGTTTCCTTTTCTCGGATTGCCTCTATTGGTTGACCGGCGGCAATAGTGCCCAATAAAGGAATAGAAACTAGGCGGCCAGATTTTTTGGATAGAGAGATTGCTCGCGCTTGGCCGGGCCGCTTTTGTAGGACCCCCTTTTGTTCGAGCGCTTGCAGATGTTCGTGGATGGTGGAGGGCGACGAAAGACGAAATCGTCGGGCGATTTCTTCAAGTGTTGGGGCGACACCCGATTTTTTTAGACACTTGTTAATATAGTCGAGCACTTGCTTTTGTCTTTTTGTAAGCATATGATTTAATCATACCCGAAAGAAACCCGAAAGTTATCCACAGTTAAAAATTTTATGGAAGCAAAATTTGCAAGAACGAAGATTAATCTTTATGTGCGTAGCAAACCGAACAAATCGGCCAGCGGTGTTTTGGCGCCGGCCGGAACAACCCTAAAATATGTTGAAATTGTAAAAGGGGAGTTGGTGGAAGAAATCGATGATTGGTGTAAAGACGAAAAAAGCGGCTATTTTTGGGCCGGCGGCGTTGAAAATATTGGAAGCGATGAAATGAAATTTATTTGGCCGCTTGAAAAATCATACAAAAGAATAACGACGCCCTTTTCGGAGACTTGGATAATGAATTCAAAAAAGAAACATACGGGCATTGATATTGCCGTTCCGGTTGGAGAAAAGGTGGTGGCGGTGGCGGGTGGGGTTGTAGAAAAAATCGGCTATTTAGATTCAGAAAAGAAAATGGCTCAATATGTGGGCGTTAGACATGATTTGGGTGACTACTGTACCGCATATTTGCATATTGAGTCGGTGGTACAAGTAGGGAAGAAACTTAATGCTGGAGATATTGTTGGTCGTATTGCTCAGTTAATCCAAATGGGAGCTCATTTGCATTTTAATGTTTGGAGGGGCGTCTATAATAATCCTGTTACTCATCGTGGGGCGCTACCTTCAATTGAGAATGCCGGTTTAATTGATCCAAAAGCCGATCCAGCGTTTCCTAGTAATTTTATTGATCCGTTGTCTATAAGCTACAATTGATTTTTGTGACTTTCTTGAGAATAAAAAGCAAAAAAGTATTTAGATAAGTCATGGTTGCAAAGTCATTTAAAATATATCTTCATCGAGTATTGCTTATACTGACCTATGCTTTTTTAGCAATACTGGTATTTGGTTTTTTAGGGCAGTCATTTTTATCCACTATATTAGATTTTGCCGGTATAATTTTGGGCGCATCTGTAATTCCCGTGGCATTACGAAAAGTTCTTTCCGACTATAATATCGGAGAGCTATTCCGGCTTTGTCTAAGCCTTGCGTTTCTTGATTGGTTGTTATACAAGGGGAATAATCAATTTGAGATCAATATCGAGAATAAATTTCAGAACTTTCCCAGATTTTAAACCCATTTATGGCAGAAAAACAATTTCAACTAAAAGAGCCCTGGATTACCGTTCTCGCAATAGCATCGGTTATCATTGCAGTTTTAATTATGATCTATGTTTTGGATCGCAAACCAATCGGAGAACCCGTTATTCAGCTAAGTTTTTCTAAAGAAGATATAGAAAAAATAAAGGAAAAGGAAACAATCGCAGAAGAGCAACAAAATAAGGTTTTAAAGCTCTATCAGAGCTTTAAGAAAATCGATATTTATACAGGTGGCTTGATTACGCCGGTAAGCTTAATTCAGGCCTGCGAGGATAAAAAACGAGTTGTCGAAAGATGTAATGCGGAGATTGCCAAAATTTCCAAAGTTTTAAGTGCAGAAGCGGGAATTACAGATGCCTATCTGTATGTTAAGGCTAGCGTATCAAGGGGCGGTGCTTCATTGAGTAATCTGACGGAAAACGATTCTATTTATTTTTACATCGATGATGCCAAACAATTCGGTGGTCATCTTTTAAGATCGCGGGCGGAGTGGTCGCGCGTAAATACTGATGGCATAGAATTGCTGTTTAATTTGAACTCAATTCCGTTTACCCATTTACCATATAACGATTTAGCCAAACCCGATAGAACGCCCAATCTAGTTGGTGTTCTCAATCAACCAGACAAACATTATGTTGCCGGTTTTGTATCCACGCTAGGTTACGGAAAAATATTCGAATTAAAGATTGGGTATAACGGCGGCAGATTAGAGTTAAAATAAAAACCCTTTCACTTTTTTGCTATTAGCACTTGATTTAACAAAGGGGAGGATTATTTTAGAAATATGGCGAATGTAAAAAGTTTGCAAAATTTGGCTAAAAAGCATCCAATTTCTTTGGCGATGATTATAGCCATGGTCGTAATTGTTATCTGGAAGTTTTCGGAGAAAAATGCGGGTCCAGAAATTGTGTCCGAATCGCCGCAGCAGGAAATGCCGCAGAATAATGATGCGGTTGATGGAGAAAGCGGATCTCAACGAGTACAAACAAGATACGAAAGCGATCCGTGTTTGGCAAAAACTCAATCCGGGGATCCTATTTTAGAAGTCGAAGATCAACCAGCAGGGGATTTCATTGTTTTGAAGCGTTTACTGCTCGGGTGTCCTATTTGGGTTGCTGTTCATGATGTATCAAGGACTGGGGAGATCGAAGAATGGGTGCTCGGGGCGGGAAGATTCCATTTTGATGTATATCCGTATTCAAGATCTCTCAAAGAAATTTCCCTTTTACGCCCCACCACAGATAATCGCGAATATGCGGTTGTGTTGTATAAAAACGACGGTAAGCCAGAATTCGATTACGAAAATAGAGAACCCCTCCTCGATTTTAGGGGCGAGAGAATCACCTATAAGTTTTTTGCTACTCCTCGAGACCAATGAGCCAAGTCGGCGGAGAAGGCCGCGGCGTTTACTACGAGAAAGTCCGCTAGACGGCTCCAGCTGGCGAAACGGCTAAACGACAGCTCCTCGTTTAGCCGTTTCGGTTGATTGCGGCCGGCCCCGTTTTCTTCTCCCATTTTCTTGGTTGACACAAAGGCATAGCCATGCTAGCTTTAGGTTCTCAGGGGAAGTTGTTGTTTACCCATGGAAGGAGGTAGTTCCATGAAAACCAAGCCGAATGTCCGGTTCTCCGACGGGGACTTCCGGAAATCCAGTTTCTCCCACGGCGGCAAGAAAGTCTGCGTGCAGGTCGCCATCAAGCGCGGCGGCGTCGCGGTCCGCGATTCCAAGGACCCCACGAAGACCACGCTGTACTTCACGCCCGCGGAATGGAGAGCCTTCACCGCCGGCGTCAAGGCCGACGAGTTCAACAACTAACTCGGCCTGACGGTCGGGGGCACGTACACGGGTGGACATTGCGTCCACCCTCTTTTTTAGAAAGGAGTGGCGCATGAACAGCGCGGGGCGCAGAAAATGGAGGCGTGCGCACGTCAAGGATATCCAGAAACTGAACGCATGGATAAACGCGCCGGATAGCTATGTTTCATCCGGCAGATGTCGGGATGACGGCACCGTCATCATGGAGCGTGAGCAGATGGCGGCATTCGGCCGAGGGCTGCAGACCAAAGCGTATTGGAAGGATTTTTTGCGGAGGCGCAACGTGTATTTTGCGGATGACACCGCAATCGCCCCCACCACTTCATAAAGGGGGGCGATTTTTTATTTTTTGGGCTAGAATAGAGCCATGCAGAACTATTCCTACTATTCCGAGCTCGTGAAGCCCGCGTGGGCGCCGCCGGCGGGGGTATTCGGTCCGGTGTGGGCCGCGCTCTATATCATCATCGCCATCTCGTTCGGCTACGCGGCAATGCTGTATTTTAAAAAGCGCATTCCGTTTTCGGTTCTTTTGCCGTTTTTATTGAATCTCGGTTTCAATCTGGCGTTCACGCCGCTCCAATTCGGGCTCCGGAACGATCTGCTCGCGAGCGCCGATGTCCTGCTGGTCCTCGCGACACTCGCGTGGGCGATGTATGCGATTCGCTCCTACGCGCGCTGGATCGCCTATGCGAATATTCCCTATTTTCTCTGGGTTGCATTCGCGACGGTCCTCCAGCTCACCATCACGGCGATGAACTAGCTCCAGTTTATTTCCCCGAG
>JACOVJ010000044.1 GCA_016177385.1 Candidatus Niyogiibacteriota bacterium | reverse complement strand
GGTTTTAAGAGCCACGCGATCTCAAGCGCGCCTTCTGTCAAACACCAGAGCGCGGCTTTCGCTTTTTCCGATTCGGTCTTCACCAAACGGAACGGTTCGTAAAAATTCACATAGCCGTCGAGTTCTCCCAACGCTTCCCAGATCACGTCCATGGCGCGCTTCAATTCATACCGCTCGAGCGCGCGCTCGTAGGCGGGCCGGACGGCTTTATCGAAAAAATACGGAAGCGAGACCGTCTCGATGCTCGCGCCTTCCGCCCCGCCTTCCATGAAAAAAAATGTTGACCGTTTTTTGATCGGCACGCGCGCGAGATCGTCCAACATCGGTTTTTCGAGCGACCCGCCGAAATCCTTCTCGATCATTTTAGCGACACGGCTTATATAATTCCCGATACCGTTGGCAAGCGCCGCATTGTAGGCCTCCAAAAATCGCTCTTCGGTAAAATCGCCGTCGTCGAAGGTCGGGATCTCGCGGAGCAAGTAATACCGGAGCGCGTCCGCGTTGTAGCGCCCAATGAGATCGTTGGGGTCTATGACGTTCCCCACGGTCTTCGACATTTTTTTGCCGCCAGAAAAAATATGCCCGTGAACAAAAAGCGCTTTCGGAAGAGGCAGGCCCGCCGACAAGAGCATCCCGGGCCAAATGACCGCATGGAAACGCAAAATGTCCTTGCCGATCACCTGCAGATCGGCAGGCCAAAACTCTTTGAATTTGGAGATGTCTTCGGAACCGAATCCGAGCGCCGTGATGTAATTCGACAATGCATCGCACCACACATACATCGTCTGCGCCGCATCGCCCGGCACCGGAACCCCCCACGGAATATCTTTTGCGGGCCGCGAAAAACTGACATCCTCAAGTCCCTCCCGTAAAAACGAGACGACCTCGTTCTTGCGCGTTTCGGGATAGATCGCCAGCGTCCCCGATTCGATCGCTTTCAAAATAGGATCGCGGTATTTCGATAATCGGAAAAAATAATTTTCCTCCTCGATGGTTTCCGGCGCCTTCCCGTGGTCCACGCAGACGCCGTCTTTTAAATCCTTTGGCGTGACAAACGCCTCATGCCCCACGCAGTAGAGCCCGCGGTACATTTTTTTGTAAATGTCGCCCGCCGCGTCAAGACGCTTCCACAACTCCTGTGCTCCGGGGAAATGCCGCTTTTCGTCCGACGTACGGATGAAATCGTCGTTCGATACATTGAGCATTGCCCCTAGGCGCTTGAACTCCGCGGCGTTCGCATCCACGAATTCGCGGACCGGCTTTTTGGAGGCCTCGGCCGCACGCAAGGTTTTGGCACCGTGCTCGTCCGTGCCCGTCAAAAAACGCACATTCACCCCGCGAAGGCGCCGGTAGCGCGCGATCGCATCGGTTTCCGTCAACTCCAATGCAAACCCGATATGCGGCTTCGCGTTGACATAGGCGATCGCGGTCGTGATGTAGAATTTTTCGGTCATATCCGACAAAACGAAAATACCACGCGTGGGCGGGGCTCTATACCATGCGCTTGCGCGTCGCGATGTCGTTGGAAAATTCAACCAAAACCGCCGCGAGCGGCACCGCGAGCAACAGCCCGAAAATACCGCCCAATTGTCCGCCCACGATCATGGAAACCACCACGAGGATCGGGGGGACGCCGACGGCCTTCTTGAAAACCAACGGAACGATCAGATGGTTCTCAAATTGCTGAACGATGAAATAGAAGATCAAAACACCCAAACCGGTCGTCGGGCCTTGAAGGAATGCGATGATGATGGCCGGGATCGATGCCATGACCGGCCCGAATACCGGGATCAATTCAAAGATCGCGGCAAGCACTGCGAACGATAGCGCGAACTTCACGCGCAGGATCGCGAGCCCGATATAGACAAGCGCGCCGATCAGAAGCCCCAAAAGGATCTGCGAACGCAGCCACCAGCCGATCTTCTGGCGCGACCGGTCCCATAGATCGATCACATAGGGTTCGTATTCCTTGGGCGTCACGATCTTTAAAAAACTCTCAACGCCGTCCTTTTGGACGGAGAGATAAAAGGAAAGGACGATGATGAGGACGAACGACAATGCGCCGCCGAAGATCGTTGTCGCGGTTTCAACGAACCCGCCGGTGAACGCGCCAATGGACGCTTGAATGCCCCCGACGAATTGTTCGAGCGTCTGCGACAATGAAAACGGGAATCCGGCCGGCAATAGATTGAACACGGCCCCGGATGCATTCCGTATCAGATTTTCGGCGGAAAGCTGGGACAGTTCCGTAAAGAGTTGGGGGATGATGACCGAAAACGCGCCCGCAAGGATGCCGAACGCAATGATATAGACCAAAAGCACGCCGAGAACATGGGGAATGCGATACCGCGTGAACCACCGCGCCGCGGGCTCAACGGCGGACGCGATAACGACCGCGAAAAGAACCAGCGCGATGATGTTGCGGACCAAAAAAAGAAAAATGAGAATGAGCACCAACACCGCTGCGCGGACGAGCGTATTGGTCGAAATGTCGATTTTTGTGAATTGGGGCATCTAGATCGCGGCGAGGATCTTCTCGAACTCCGGCGACGATTTATGCGGCCCGATGACCGCAAGGTTCGCGTGCTTCGGATGAAACCACTCTTTCGCCACTTTCATCATATCACGCGCGGTTATGCGTTCAATGCGGCGCATGATGTCTTGCGGCGTCTCGATCTTTGGATAAAAGAGCGCCTGTTCCCCGAAAAAGGTCGCGATCTCATCCGATGACTCGAATGACAGCGCGAGCGTGCCGCGCAAATTATCTTTCGCGAACGCGACCTCCTCGTCCGAAAATCCTTTTTCGCGGATATCATGGAAGATCTCCACGATCTTCTTGACCACCCGCCCGAGCTCGCCATGCGGAATGCCGACCATGGCCGCAAGATACCCCGTATCCGTGTAATGCTGGGCGGCCGCTTTGGCGTAATAGGCAAGCCCCAGTTTTTCGCGGATCTCCATAAAAAGCCGGCTTGACGCGTTGCCGCCCAAGAGCGTCGAGAGCAATTGGAGCGCGTAGCGGTCCTTGTCGTACATATCGAATGCGCGCGTGCCGAATACCACGTGCGTCGTATCCGTATCTTTGTAGGCGAATTGGATGCCGGGTTTTATCTGGCTTTCTTTTGCGGCTTTTTTCGGGTGCGCCTTGCCGTTTTTGAACCGCGCGAACGCTTTGACGATCTTTTTTTCGGCGTCCTTCGGGTCGATGTTGCCCGCGGCGATGACCCACGTATTGGTCGCCACATACTGCCGGTGGCGATAATCCATGATCTGGTCGCGCGTGATCTTTCGGATGGTGTCTTTCGGCCCCGCGATGTCCCAGCCGGCCGGCTGGTCGCCATACAGCAATTCTTCGAACACCTCGGCGACTTTTCGCTGGGGCATATCCTCATACATGCTGATCTCCTGAATGATGACGCCGCGTTCTTTTTCGATCTCATCGGCCTTGAACAAGGGGTCCTGCAAAATATCCGATACAATATCGAGTGCGGCATCGAAATATTTTGCGGCCGCTTTCACCCAATATCCGGTCAGTTCTTTGGACGTGAATGCGTTGTGCTCCGAACCCAGCCGGTCAAGCGCGCGGTTCACTTCGCCCGCTTCCGGCCGGTGCTTCGTGCCCTTGAAAAACAAGTGCTCCAAAAAATGCGAGATGCCGTTAATGTCCTTGGTCTCGTATTTTGAGCCCGTGCCCACGAGCACCAACAGCGTCATCGCCTCCGTGCCCGTCATCGGGACCGTCAAAATCCGGAGCCCCGACGGAAGTTTTTTGACGTGAAATTTCAT
>JACOVJ010000036.1 GCA_016177385.1 Candidatus Niyogiibacteriota bacterium | reverse complement strand
TGGCTGCCGGGCAGGGACTCGAACCCCGATTCACGGCTTCAAAGGCCGCTGTCCTACCGTTAGACGACCCGGCAATAGTCAACCGGCAATGAAAAAAGCGAGCGTTATGCTCGCCTTCATTATACTGAACTTTTAGGAAAAATCAACGATAAATGTCCTTTCTGTCGCCAATGTCGATAAGGATAATTTCATCGGGGGATAAAAATTTAAAGAGCGCGCGCAGATCTCTCGTGATGCGAAATGAATAAATTCCGGATAGCTTTCCGGATAATGATTTGGCGTGTAATTGCGGATGATAAGGATCCTCTTTTAACAAAACGACAAGCTGCGCTAGCTTGTCTTGGCGCTTTCCAACGAGTTTCTGAACACGCCTTCTAAAATATTCGCTGTAATAAACCCTCACGATCGATAAAAGCTATTCGCTCCTGACGTGTTTCAAAAAAGATTTTTCATCTCTAAATTCGTGCCTCGGCCCCTCGTGGGCCGCTTTTAGCGCCCGTTGTACGAAATCAGGGTTATATTTTCCTTCCGGGTCTTTCCCCGCTTGACCAATCACAAAAGAACGAAGAAGTCCTACTTCCTTCTCAAGCTTCTTTGCTTTCCTTTCGAGCGTTTTTGTGGTCATCGGTACGATCACTATACCAAAAAATGGTAATTGCTGCAAGTTTAGTAATATCAATCAAAAAAGCGAGCATTATGCTCGCCTTCATTATACTGAATTTTCACGAAAAATCAAACCGTTCGATGATGCGGTACTTTGTCGTCGGAGGCATGCGGGTGGACTCGATGAACGCGAATTCGCGGATCTCGAATCCCCAATCCACGCGTTCGTTGAGCGGCGGCAGGCGGCGCTTACGGCTCGGCGTGAAGTTGGCGATCGTGATGTGCGCGATCGTCGGGAATTTGTCGCGCTTATGCACTCCCGTCCGCGGGTCCGCAAGAAGCGCGCGCTCAATGCTCCGTTTCAGCGCTCCGAATGCCTTTGGCGTCTTGCCGGCCGACCAGATGAGCCGCCGCTTCATGCTCGGCGGCCCCCACCGCACGCGGCAGATGTCCAGCGAAAAGGACCGCGCATCCTCCGCCGCCTTCGCAAGCGCACGCTTCGCCGCTTCAATTTCCGCTCTTCCGGCATGCCACGGCCCGATGAGCGTTACGTGAAGATTTGTTGGTTTTTTCCAGCGCACATCGAGCTGGGCATGCGTTTTCTGCCACCGAACGATCTCGCGCCGGACATCGGGAGGAACGAGGATCGCAACGAACACGCGGCGCTTTCGCATTCATTTCACCAGTATGCCGAGCCTTTCGGCGAGTCGCCTTTCGGAATCACTCAATGGACGGGCGAGCTCCTGTTCGCGTTTTTCTTTTTCATGTTGCTCGGTTTTCTTCTGTTCGAGCACCTTTTGCTGTCCGTCGTATGCCGATGCGAACGCCTCAAGTTTTTCACCATTCAGAAAGTTTTCCCAATCGCCGGGAATATAGGCCTCACAAATCAAATCGTCTTCGATTTGAAGCAGTGACTTTATTTTTGAATCACAATTCCCCGAGGCACCCCTATCCGGAACCACCCGAAAAACGATCGCTGGAGAAATTATGGTCACTGTCGGATTCGACAGAATACGCACCTCCACCTGATCCGGCTGCCAGTGCTGACACTGATGCCGTATGGATATCCACCGCGAGCCGTTCATATCGAGAGGGACCTCGATCTCAAAATCGAGTGTCGTGTAATCCGAGCCCTGCTCCCATTTGTCACGCAAAAATTTCACACCAGGGACATCCCGGTGGTGGCCGCGACCCTTGAAAAAGTGATTGCATGCGCTGATCGCGCGGTCAACGAGTTTTTTCTTTCTGATATCGGAAATACGCCCAAGAATTGCCGCCTCGAAACTCGCACGGGTCGTAACAACAGCAATATCCGCCATTGAATGCCTCCAATGTTTTCAAATCCAATTGCAGTATAGCCGCGCGAATGGAATTATCAAGCCACCGGAATCTCCCGCACGATGCGGTGGAGGGCGAGTTCCACCGGCAATTCGCGCTAAACTGATCCATCGGGCGTAACACTTGACAGATGCGACGAAATATACTATTCTCCTTTTCGAGGGGGACCTTTAAAAATCCGATCGGAGAAAAGACGATGTGGCCATGGTCATCGCGAGAAACGGCTCGCCAGCGCGAAGCGCGGAAAGACGCCGCGTGGGAAGCCAGAAAAAAGGACATAGAACAAGCAGCGGATCGATGCAAGGAATTGGCGGCATCTCCGCACGCGATACGGAAAATGTTCAGTGACGCAGTCCTTGTTGCCGGACAAAAAACTTCCTCCTCGGGCGGAATCAATGGGTCGTTCTTCCTCTTTGCGGGTGAATTGGGTGGGAGCTTCCGGTCAGAATCGGAACCGATCGCACGAAAAATGGCGTCGGTTGAGTTTATGTGGGCGCTAAAAGCAACCGAAGGATCCGAATATGTTTACACGAAACTCCCACTTTCGAAGATCAGGGTCAAGCCGGTAGAAAATTGTGAATTTCCGACCGTTCAGTTTTCTCTGGATATCCGGTATGGAAAATTCATCTCCTGGCGCGCGCATCTATGCACGGTTCCCGGTGAAAACATCTGCAATCATTCGCCGCAAGAAGATTTTGAAAGAGACCCTCAACTATTTCTTGAACGGCATCTGCAATTCGCGCTGGTCACGTGTGGAGAAGAGCACTGGCAATCGCATATCGGGCTTCCGCTTTCAGATGAGCACATTCAACAAATCAAGGCGGCCAATCGCTCTCCGCAATAACAAACCAACGAGCAGGGCGAAGACCCCTGCTTTTTTATTTTCAATCAAAGAGAAACCTCCCGCACGATACGATGAAGCGCGAGTTCCACCGGCAATTCGCGCCAGCCGGAATAGTGGCGCTCGGTCGCGGTTTCGAGCAGGATACGCAAAATGGTTTCGAGTTCCTTGGTGCTGAACGGATTTGCCGCGTCTTTTTCAACGCGCCCGCTTCGGAGCGCGTCTAAAAACTGCGCGCGGAATTGGTGAATGAGAAGTTTCAAAAAAAGTCGCGGGTCGGAGCCCTTTGCAAAAACCTGTCCGGCGCATTCGATGGCATGTTTGGCGTCACGCAACGCAAGTGCGCTTGCGACCTCGGTGAGCGCGGTTTTTGACGGCGCGCCGAAAAAATCCTCGAGCACCGAAGCGGTGATGGTTTTGCCACCCAACGCCTGCGCCTGACCCAGCAAATTCAACGCATCGCGGAATGACCCTTCGGCAAAAAGTGCCAGCATCTCGGCCGCGTCCGGCTCAAGCGCCATCCCCTCTTTTTTGGCGGCGTCCACAAGCACCCGCACCAGCGTCGCTTCGTCCGCCAAGCGGAAGCGCAAATGCTGGGAGCGCGACTGAATGGTCTCCGGAACTTTGTCGGGCTCGGTCGTCGCCAAAATGAAGATCGCGTGCTTGGGCGGCTCTTCCATGGTTTTTAAAAACGCATTCCACGCCTCTTTGGTCAACATGTGCGCCTCGTCCACAATGTATACTTTGTACTTCGCCTTGAACGGCGCGAGCAGAACAGCTTCGCGAATGGCGCGCACCTCGTCCACGCCGCGATTGGACGCCGCGTCCATTTCCACACAATCGAGCGCGCGGCCCGACAAAAATTCTTCGCACGTCGCGCACGTGTTGCAACCGCCTTTTTCACAATTCACGGCGCGCGCAAAAATGCGCGCAACGCTTGTTTTGCCCGTGCCGCGGGGGCCGGAAAATAGATACGCATGCGCAATGCGGTTCATCGCGAGCGCGTTCGATAGGATGCGCACCGCATGGTCCTGTCCGACCACGTCCGCGAAGCTCTGCGGCCGGTATTTGCGATAGAGAACCTGCTCCATAGATAGGGTCTATGATAGCAAACGCTCGGCGATCGCCCGAATCGTGGAGGACATCGCGTGATGCTCCTCGACGACCAAGCGAAGTCCGGGGTTGGGCCGCGGCTCGCCTGCGAGCCGGCGGATGCGCTCCGCAAGGATCTCGGGATCATAGCGCTCCACATAATAGGGCTCGGGAAGGATGTCGCGGAATGCCTCATTGGCCGTAATGACCGTAAGCCCGCACGCCATGGCCTCAAGCACCGCCTTGTCCACCGAGCCCGTTCCGGATACGGAAATGAACAAGTCGTGGCTTTGATAAATGGCGGGCATTTCGCCGTACGAATGCGCGCCGCGCCACACGATGTTATTTTTAAGATTTTTCGCGTTGATGCGCTCCCGCAGCGTTTTCACGTAACCCTCGTCTGCGGACGTGAGCGGTCCGCCGACGATGGAGAGGATCCACGCGGTTCCGGTCAGTCGCGCGCATGCGTCAATGATGTCCTCGATCTTCTTTACGCTCGATATCCGGCCGGCAACCAGCAAACGAATGGCGTTTTGCGGCGCTGTCGAAGCCGCGGGCTTGAAAAAATCGGCATCGATCGCGTGACCGGTATACATGACTTTTTTCGACACAAGACGAAAACTTTTTTGCGATGCGGTAAAAATAACGTCCACGAGCCGGGAAGCGAGCCGCAACCAGAATGGTACGGACCCGTGCACATACCAAAGTCCGGTACGGTGGCGCCGGAACAAAATCGCGGGCAATGCCGCAACCACGAACTCGGGCGCCATGTGAAAAAAGACGGCGTCGGCATCGCGTGAATGACGAGCGTAGAGCCGGCGGTATTCGAGGATCCGCCCGAGACGGGAGAAGCCCCGGTCTTTCCCGAATGAATAAACGTGCACATTCGCGGGTAGCGTGTGGTCGCCGACAAAACTCGCGATGACCGTGACATCCGCGTATCGAGCGAATTCTTCGAGCCACCGGTGGAAAAATCCGAGATTTCGGTCTTTGCGGTCCACTTTTTGCGTAATGACCAATAATTTTTTATGCATGATGGATACACTCTGCAAACGATCGCTTGAGCAACGCGCAGTAATCGCCCCACGACGGCATGGCCGGCAATTGCGGGGCCATGCGCGGGATATTCAATTGCCTTGCCATCGCATCCGCAAGCGCTTGCTCGTCGCCCACCGGAACCACGAAAGCGCCCTTGATCTCCTCGGCAACACCGACATCGGTGCTTACAATGGGGCAACCGGCCGCGGCGGCCTCCACCAGCGTCCGGCCGTATCCCTCGTATTCGGAGGTCAGCACATAGAGGTCGGCGGTTTTATAATACGAAACCAACGTTTCGAACGACACCGCGCCTTCGAGCGCGACATGTCCGGCGACGCCGGCGCGATACGCTTCGCGGATGATCGTCTGTTTTTGAGGGCCCGAACCCGCAATGACCAAAAGCGCCCGTGGATGGTTCATTAAAACCTGCTTCATTGCACGGATGGCGCGCGGGAAATTCTTCTCGCGCGTCAGGCGGCCCGCCATCAGAATGATCTTTTCATAGGCCGGATATTTCGCGCGAAGATCCGCGCCCGCTTCCGCCTTGCGGATGGAGCGGACGTCCACCCAGATCGGCAGAATGACCGCGCGTTTTTCGGATGGGAAACTCCGCGTGATACGGAAACTCACGGCACGCACGCCTGATGCGCGCGGCAGTAAAAATGCCGCGATATGCGCGCGCAGGCGGTTCGTGAATGAATGGCGGACGAAACGCGGATTGAAAATATCCGTATGCAACTGCATCTGCCATGGGATCTTAAAACGCCGCGACAGGAACCATGCGATACACGCGTGCTCCGCATCTTGCGCGGTGATCAAATCGTATCGCTCGCGCGACAGGCGGCGCGATGCGCGGGCATACGCGCGCCAAAACCGGAGCAGACGGCCCGTGACCGCCTCGGCGGAAACATGCGGGGATAACGCCAATGCCGGAGCGGCCCCCTTACCCAGCCCTGCGGCAAATACAAAAATATCCAAACGGCCGACAATGCGGCCATAATCCTTCATGCGCTGCGCCGAATCAGACACAGCATTCAGGATCTGCGGATCGCCGGATAGCATTAAAATCTTCATAGATCGTTCAGCAGGGCTGCGATACGTGCGACCATGCGTTCGCGGGTAAATGTGCGGACGGTCTCGGGTCCGCGTTCCGAAAAGCGCCGCCGCTCTTCGCCGTCCTTTGCCAGACGCACGATCGCCGCCTTCAATGCCCCGCGGTCATCATAATCCACGAGCACCCCGTTGTCGCCGTCGCGGACGATCTCCGGATTGCCGCCGATAGTGGTCGTGATGACCGGCGTTTTAAGCGCCAGCACCTCAAGCAGTTGATGCGACAGTCCTTCGTAACCGGTATTCAAAACAAATAGGTCGGCCGCGCGGATGTATCCGGCGAGCTCCGCGTGCGCGACGCGCCCGAGAAGCAGAACACGCTCTTGAAGCCCCAATGCCCGGACCGCGAATTCGAGGGCCTCGCGCTCTTCGCCGTCTCCGGCGATCACTAAACGCGCGTCAGGAATTTCGCGGATGATATCGGGCATCAATTCAACCAGCGTCCCGAATCCTTTCCATGGCACGAGCCGTCCGGCAGACAGAAACAAAGTGCCGTCCAGACGGTATTTTTTGCGCGCATCCTCCTGCGTCAATGGACATTCGGCGCCATCGAACGCATTCGGAATGACATGAATGGCGTCCGGCCTCGCCCCCCATCCCGCAACGATCCGCTTGAGATATTCGGACGGCACGACGACCGCGCGGGCGCGCCTGACCGTAAAATGCTCGACGGCTCGGCGGATCTCGGTTACTAGGTCGTAGCGCCCATGCTGAAAATCATCGGGCGACACGAAGATCGCGGCGCTCCTCTGAAAGATCTCCCATGCGTAATCGCCGACGACCTTTAGGGCGAATTTTTTGCGGAGGATGCGCGCCGCGAGCAACGCGGGAAATCCGACGCTAAAAGGGTCCTGCGCATAAATGACATCCGCGCCCCGACCCCGCCAAAGACACACCAAAAAATAAGCGGCGTGACGGATGCCGCGCGGAAGCCATCGGACCGCGCCAAAATCCGCGATGCGGATGGAAATCCCCTGCTTCGGAAGCGCATCCGACAAAACCTTGCTGTAGGTCGCGGGGCCGCCGATCGCGGGCGGAAATAACGGCGTGGCAATGAGGATATTCATAAGATTCATGCGCCGATCAGGCGATAAAAGATCCCGTTCATTTTATTCGCGATCCGGTCCCACGAATATCGCTCATGCGCCAACGCCCGGCCGGCCGCGGCAACGCGCGCGCGGAAGTCCGCATCATAGAAACAATGCCGAATTTGATAAGCGAGATCGTCGGAGTCATCCACGTTTACCAAAACGCCGGTCTCGTTATGCGTCAGAAAATCCGGAATGCCGCCGACCGCGGTCCCAATCGCGGGAAGCCCTGCGGCCATGGCCTCAAGGAACGCGGAGCCCAGCCCCTCGGAACGGGACGGCCGCGCGAACGCGTGCGCGACCGAATACCATCGCGCCAATTCGTCGTGGTCGAGGTCGCCCAAAAAGTGCACGCGCTTTTCGATTCCCAATTCTTTTGCGAGCGCCCGGAGTTTCGCTTCCTCAAATCCCGTGCCCGCGACCGCCAAATGCTCGCGATGATTTTTAGGCGCTCTGGCGAGCGCGCGGATCAAAACATCCACGCCGTTTTTCGGAACCAGCCGCGACGCCGTGATGACGATCTTCGCATTCGGCCCAAATCCGAACCGGTCAAAAATTTCTTTTCGCGCATCAGGATTCGCGCCTCCGAATCGTTCGATATCCACGCCATTCGGTATCACGTCGATACGATCCGCAGACGCGCCCGCCTTTTCGGCGATGCGTTTTAAGTAGCCGCTGATGGCTTGAATCCGGTCCGCCGACGGCATGATGCGCCGGAACCACCACCCCATCAGCCCCCACCGGCCGTGGAACAAATATGCTTCGGGATCCCCCTCCTGAAGCGTCAGTAAAAAGGGAATGGCGGGATTCCGTCGTTTTATAAAATACGCCCCGATCGTCGCGTAGGATGCCATCATACCCCAGAGCAGGGCGGCGCCCGGAAGTTCGCGGCGCACTGCGACCGCCGAGAAGAACGGCACCAGATATTTATCGAACGAAAATCCGAAGCCCAACCGGCGCACATCCACGCCGTCCATACGCTCGCGCGCCGGGAACGAGCGCGACATCCGCGCCGTAAACAGGACGAAATCGTACCGGTCGCAAAGCCGTTTCGCGATCTCGCGGATCGCAAGTTCCGCCCCGCCGATCATAGGAAGGTAGACAGAGGAAAACACGAGGATTTTTGGCCGGACGCCGGAAGGTTTTATCATAGGTGTTAGAGGGACGCGTGGACGTGTGCTTACTTCCGCGGCGTCCGAGCGAAATCAAACGATGTAGTCATATTATAAAATAACTTTCCTTTGTGGTCAACCGTCGCCGGATCTTGTATTTTACGGCATCACCTCGATGGAATGGCACTGCCAAATACCTTCAGGAATTGGCGCTCCACGCGGCGCGCCTGAATTTTGATGTCGCACTTGCCGGCGAAGGGCAGGGGGCGCTCGCGAACCGCCTCGGCGCGCTTGATATCCAGTATTTTGAGATCCGGGGATTCCCGACTCTGTTCGGACTCCTTTGCCGGCTCCGGCCGCATATCCTTCACACGGCCGATCCGCGCTCGGCAGTGGTCGGCGGGCTCGCATTCCTCGCCTATCGGATCCTTTTTTTGCGGTTCGACTCGGCAAGCATCCATACCGTGCGCGGCTGGATGTTCGGGGAATCGCGCGGGCGCTGGGGCCGGATGATGCAAAAAATGATGACGCGCGCTTGGTGCCGGCTTTTCAATACGATCATCCTGCTGTCGCGCGCCGATCTTCAAACGGCGCTTGAATACCGGCTCGCGCCCAAACGCAAATGGATCGTCATCCCGCCGGGGATCGACCCGAAAAATACCGCGATCCTGACGCCGGACGAAGCGCGCGAAAAGGTATTGGAAACGGAATGCCGCGACCGCATCATCATCGGAACGATCGGGGAATTCTCTCCGGTAAAGGGCCACCGATATCTGTTGGAAGCGTTCGCCTCGCTCAAATACGCCGCCCATGAGCATGCCCCGCATCGCACCCTGCCGATCCATCTCCTCCTGATCGGGTCGGGCGGCGCGTCCGGAGAACTGAAGAAAAAGGCGGAAACGTTGAAAATAGAGAACGACGTGACCTTTGTTACGAATGCCGCGCCGGCGCATCCGTACCTCGCCGCATTCGATATCTTTATTCTTCCATCGCTCGCAAGCGGATC
>JACOVJ010000035.1 GCA_016177385.1 Candidatus Niyogiibacteriota bacterium | reverse complement strand
TTTAACCCATGAAAGGAGAAAAAGCAGACGCGTAAGCGGTTTCCTCAACGTGCTTCCGGCAACGGAAGCGCATTTCCATCATGACCTGCCGATGATTCGGCGGGCCTTGCAAAAAAGGTGTGTCATGACCGAAGGAAAAACGATGCTCGGTAACGGCATCCAGGTGGAAGGCGAACTGAAGGTGGAAGGCCCGGCCTCTCCGGCCGAGGGCGGATCCGGCAAGAGCGGTAGCGATCAGGCGCAAGAAGCCGAGTCGCCCGCTCCGTCCGCCAATCGGCGGAGCGAACCCAAACTCCCCAAAAAACCGGCGGCCTTCTCGTTCGATGCGCTCGAACAGGCGGTAGGCGCCATCGAGGCGCGGCAGGAGGAGGAAGCGGAAAGCGCGGCGTATACCGCGAGCGTCCGCGACTTCCTCGCGAAACTGCCGGACCTTTCTGCCAAGCTGATCGCTGAGCACTACCGGCAAGGCGGGCAGGGCAAGCTCATCAATCAGCAGATCCTCTACCGGTCCGACCTCAAAGCGGATCCGGCCACGCAGTTCCATGCGCGCCTGATCTTCGTCGAGAAACTGGCGGCCTACGGCGTCGCGCACCAAGCCGTCCCCGACTTCGACACCGTGATGACGGAACGCGCCATCGAAGAGCTCGCGCTGTTCGAGGCGCCGGCCGAGAAGGCCAAGTCCGACACCAACGCGTCCGAGGCCGAGAAGGCCAAGTCCGACACCGACGCGTCCGAGAAGAAGTCGAGAAGGGGCATCTACATCATCGGTGAGAAGCGTTACGTGCTTTCGCCGAAGGTGCCGGTGTCCGAAGCGGTCCGGACGTTCGCGGAGCAGAAGGTCGTTCCGGCCCTGAACGCTCTCTACCGCTTGTCGGTGGAGAAAGCGCGCAAAGGGAAAGACGCCAAGCAGGAAGAGTTCATGAAGGGTGTGACCATCACGGATGTCGAGCTTCGGAATGGTACGCCCGGCGTCGCGATCATCAAAATTCCCGCCCGCCGCGCTCCGGCGTTCGACAGGAAAACGAAGGAGCGGTACGAGGTCACGCAGCCCAACGGGGAGGCCAAAGTTCGGTCCGACGGTCAGGATGTCTGGTTCCTCGATGCGCGCTACTCGCAGAAGTTTTGCGACAGGATGCAGCGCGCGATCCAGGGTGCCGTCCGCGTCGCACTCTGCGACATCTCCAAGACCCCTCCCCTCGAGTTCACAGATTGGGAGATGCGTCAGCTGACGGACGAAACCCGTCGGACGACGCGATGGTCTCATGCCGCGCTCCATGCGTGGTGGGACCAGGGGGAAATCTCGCAAAGGGCGAGAGCGCTCGCGACCCTCACGCCCTACCAATTCGTTTTCACGAACGAACCGGGGTCGGTTTTCGTTTGTCCCCTGTCGTTCCACTGGGAAACGGAAAGGAAGGATGGCACCAAGTACACCCTGCACTATCCGGGTCTCTGGTGCCTCGTCGAGCGAAGCGAGGGGGGCGAGCTCTACTTCGAGGAGTGCGACCCGTACTCGTTCGGACTCCTCGATGCCTGCGTGGGAGCGGTGACGCCGGGCAAGAACTATGACGGCGTCAGGCAACCCCTGCAATCCATCCTTCGGGTTTGGGACTCCGCGGTTCGCAAGGCGGCGAAGTCCGAAGATCCGAAGCAGCAGGAGCAGATCCGGAAGTGGGTCGAAAAGGCCAAAGAGGCGGAAGCGGCCCAATCGAAAGAGGGCGAGAAGGCGCAGTTCTCGCGGGAACAGCACCAGGCCTTCCTCGATTCGATGACGCCGGAAGAGCGTGAGGCGTATGAGTCGGACGACGGCGACAAGCCGACGGACGAGGGCAAATCTTCGGAGACCGTCGAAGAGTCGGTCGCCGAGGTGGCGAGTCCCAGCGCCGAGTAGTACCTTCGTTTGATGGATGTAATGTCCTGGAAACGGCTTGCCGTTTCCAGGATTTTCTTTTATTATAGATGCATGAAATTATTCTCTCGCAATATCGCTATTGCGATTCTGGTTTTATTGGTCATCGCAACGCTCTACCCGATCGCCACGGGCCAGTTGCAGCAAAAAGAAACGCTCGCGCTTTCCGAGCTGGTATCGGAAATTCATGCCGGGCGCGTCAAAGCGATCACGATCTCGGGCGACGATCTCGAGATCCGGCTGGTAGATGAAAGCGTGCGCGCATCCAAAAAAGAGTCGGAGGCCGGACTTACCGAAACCCTCAAAAATTACGGCGTGACGGATGCGGAGCTTTTGCCGATCGCGATCGCGGTCGAGGGGCCGTCCGGAGCTTTGTTCTGGGCCGGAGCCGTCCTGCCGTTTCTCCTGCCCTTCGTGCTCGTGATCTTTTTCTTCTGGCTCATTTCGCGTCAGGTCAAACAGGCGAATGTTCAAGCATTCACGTTCGGGCGTTCCAAGGCGCGTGTGATCAGCCCTGACAACAAAAAAAATCGCATCACATTCAATGACGTTGCGGGTGCGGACGAGGCAAAACAGGAACTGACCGAGATCGTGGACTTTCTCAAAAGCCCCAAGAAATTCCATGCGATCGGCGCGCGCATCCCGAAAGGCGTTTTGCTGATGGGCGCGCCGGGGACGGGGAAGACGCTCCTTGCGCGCGCGGTCGCGGGAGAGGCGGGCGTCCCATTTTTTCATATGTCGGCTTCCGAATTCGTGGAAATGTTCGTTGGCGTTGGCGCCTCACGAGTGCGGGATCTATTCAAAATGGCAAAGCGTTCGGCTCCCGCCATTATTTTCATTGATGAAATTGATGCGATCGGACGTCATCGTGGCGCGGGACTCGGCGGTGGCCACGATGAGCGCGAGCAAACGCTCAATCAAATATTGGTGGAGCTCGACGGATTCGAACCGCATGAGTCGGTCATTGTGATGGCGGCGACCAACCGGCCGGACGTGCTGGACCCCGCGCTTTTGCGTCCGGGGCGGTTCGACCGAAGAGTGGTCATTGACTTGCCGGATCTGAAGGCGCGCGAGGCCATTCTTGCGATCCATGGCCGCGGAAAGCCGCTCGCCGAAAAAGTTGATTTGCACGAGATCGCCCAGCGCACACCCGGATTTTCCGGCGCCGATCTTCAAAATTTAATGAACGAGGGAGCAATTTTAGCCGCGCGCGAAAATCGAAAATCGATCGAGCAAAACGACCTGATCGTTTCCATTGAAAAAGTGATGCTCGGCCCCGAGCGCAAAAGCCATATTTTGTCGCCGCAGGAAAAAAAGATCTCGGCGTACCACGAGGCGGGGCACGCCTTGGTCGCCGCGTCGCTTCCCGAAGCCGACCCGGTGCATAAGGTTTCGATCGTATCACGCGGCCGCGCCGCGGGGTATACGCTCAAACTTCCGGTGGAAGACCGGCATTTGTATTCGAAAAAGCACTTTTTGGCGGAATTGGCCGTTGCGCTCGGCGGTTATGCATCCGAAGAAGTGGTGTTCGAGGAGCTGACGACCGGCGCATCCAACGACCTAAAAACCGCGACCGCGATCGCTCGCGACCTCGTAACGCGCTACGGGATGTCGGAGAAGGTCGGGCCCGTATCGCTCGACGAACCGCATGAAATGGTGTTTTTGGGCCGCGAGCTCGGAATGGAACGGACGTATTCGGAAAAAATGGCCGAGACCGTGGATTTCGAAGTCGCGCGGTTCATGAAAAATGCATACCAGACCGCCCTTGATATTTTGAAAGAAAAACGCGACGCGCTCGAAGCGATCGCGAAGCACTTGATCGAAAAAGAGACCATTGAGCGCGAAGAGTTCGCAAAACTCATGGGCTCATTCGGGATCCGGGCGACGCGCGAGGCGGGCGCGGCGTAAAACGAACGTCGCAGAGCACACAAAGTGGAGTCCTTAGGAATCAGAAAAGGACTCCCTTTTGTGTGCAAGTTGACACCGAACCTCGAATTCCCCACGCTAAAAGCAACTCTCGTTCCTTGAAAGAGGTTCGATGATCCACCTGGGAACCGATCCCGACGTTCTGACGAGTACCGCGAAGATGGTTTTGAAGCGCATCGATCCGCCCAAAAAGAAAAAGGATATCCCGACGCCGCCGCTGATCATCGAGCTTTTCGGGATGCACAAGGCGGGGAAAGATACCCAGCTCATCGGACTCGATCAATGGATGCGGAGACAGGGATTCCGTGTACTCGTCCGGCAGGAGTCCGCCGAGACCGAGGAGATCCGGACGTTGGCGCGGGATAATCCGTATGCCTTCGAGATGCGGCATTTTTCCTATACGTTTGCGAATCTCCTCGACGCCATGGGGAGCCGCGATTTTCACTTGGTGGCATTGAATCGGGGCATCATCGATACGTTGTGCTGGTTGGAGCGGCTCCACCGCCACGGCGGTATCACGGCGCAACAGCATTTAAGCGCAAAAGAATTCATTCTCGGCGGTCCGTGGCTGTCCGCACCAGAGGCCTTTTTTTACCTCACGTGCAGCGTTGAAAAAGCGCTGGAGCGTGAGTTCGAGCATGCGGGTAAGGCGGTCGGACACGGTTCGCGGATGAATCCGGAAGAATTGACGCTGATGCACGCGTGTCTCGAAAGCGTATACGTCGAACTGCGGGAACGCTTTCCGAATCTGCCGGTGTGTCGCATCGATACCGGCACAAAAACCGTCGAACAAGTACGGGATGAGATCATTTCGTTTTTGCTAAGCTCCGCGATGGAGCGGCGAAGTTTGCAGGAGGACGACCTCTTGCCGTGGTGCAATGCGCTGATGCGGCAAAAAGCATTCATGTCCGGCCCGGAACTCAAGTTTCGTGGTGCGGCATCTCATGGAGCGCTGCGGGAGCGCGGCTGGCAGTTTTTGGGCTCGGCGGCGGAAGAGGACGTGTATCTGACGCCGAAAGGCCAGCCCTTTTCGCACGACGATGAATGTTTTCATGTCCGTCGGAGCGGCGATAAGTGGTATTTCATCTACAAAAAAGAGGGCGCGGATTCGCGGCATTGGGCGAAGATCCATGTTCCGATGCCCGCAGAGTGCGCCGAGGACATCATGGACGCATTTGACCGCGTAGCGGTCGTCAAAAAACAGCGGGAGATCTATACGCGAAATGGATTCGTTCTGAATCGGGATGAGGTCGAGGGGCAGGGAGATTTTACCGAGCTCAAGTCAACGGTACCAACCGACGACGACACACTGCTGAAGCTGGCGCTAGAGCTTGGATTCAAAGAAGGCGATCTGTTTTCGGAAAGTTACGTCAAGTTGAAGTTGAAAGCCGAATCGCCCCGATGACCATCGGGGCGATTTTTTATGGGTGCGCTTGGATTCGCCCTATCATCCGATAGGGCGCCCCGTCGAATGACGGGGCGAACCCCCGGTTTTCCCATTTTTGGTTGTGCGTGCGCTTGGATTCGAACCAAGAACCGCGGAGGTATAAGCTCCGTGCTCTACCGTTGAGCTACACACGCGTGTACGCGACCATTCTAGCATTGTGTGGATAACTTTTCTATCCCGCTTTGTCAACCCCCGCTATAATAACCATGATATTGCTTTTACGCGTTAAAGGTCGAGTTTGTATTATTTGATGAATTCATACGTGGATATATGCAACCTCCCTTTGGCAAATGGTTACCGATCGCATTGATGATCGGAGTGCTGGCTGGGATTTCTGTGTGGCTGACGACCGGATGGCTTGCGGTCAATGTCGCGCCGTGGCTCGGCGCCGTGTGGGTCGTCTTCATCAGCTGGGGATTGTATTTTGCGGGCGGCGCCAAGTTGTCGCGCTTTCACAAATATTTCTTCGGTCTGACCGGTGGCATCGTATTAGGATGGCTTACGCTTTTGGTGTACGGCTGGATCAAAGCATACCTTGGAGATCCCTTGGCATTGCCGGTGACCGTATTTCTTGCGGCAACGAGCATTGTGTTGCTTGAGCTTACCGATTGGTTCGAGTATGCCCCGGCGTATTTCCTGTCTTATGCCGGCTATTTTGCGTTCGTGTTCGGTAATTTCGCGCCGGGCGCGACCCCGGAAATGGCAACGATTTATTTCTGGGTTCTTATCCTGATCGGTCTCGCGTTCGGATTCGTTTCGGCGTCCGTTAAAGAGAAAATGTTCGATTGGATGGGCGTTCCCAAAAGTCAGCGCCAGACCGTGTTCGACAAAGAAAATCGCAGCATGTACGGTTTGATGCAGTGATCGGTCGGGACTCCAAAAACCGTCCTGCACCTTGCACGCAAGGTGCAGGACGGTTTTTGTTTTTCGCACCTATGAACTTTTGCGAATATCCGCGAGGGTTTATCATGAGGAAAGACCGAAGCTTGAAATTTTGGAGACCCGCCATGTCCAAAAACGACCGGTTCGACGTAGATCGCGCGATTACGGAAGATGCGAGGCGAAAGCAGGAGAAAGCCGCGGGCAAGCAGGAAATGGTGTTCGCCGAGTATTTAAAACTTGTCCAGCAGGATCCGCAGATCGCTCAAAACACCCATGCGAGGGTCCTAGAACAGGTTTTGAGTTACGGTGTGGAGACCATTTCGGAGGCGGAGCGATGGCTGGGCATTGAGAAGCGCTATCCGCTCATTGCATCGAAACTCTTCGGTATTGAAAAGCCGACCGAAGAGATCATGAACTATCTGGAGGCCGGCGCCGAAGGGCTTCCGATCGGCAAGCAGATCCTGTTGATCGTGGGGCCGACGGCGAGCGGAAAATCCACGTTCGTGAATATCCTGAAGCACGCGCTCGAGCAATACCATGCGCGCCCGGTTTTCATGATCAAAGGATGTTCATTGTTCGACGAGCCGCTCCACCTGTTGCCCCGCCATCTCCGGGACGAATTTTTCGAAAAAACGAACATTCGGATCCGCGGAGACCTGTGTCCGCATTGCCGATATCGGCTGATGGAAGAATACAAGGGCGAATGGGCGCGCGTGCCCGTCGAAACGTTCACCTTCTCGATCCAAGGAACGCGCGGCATCGGGTCGTTCGAGCCGTCGGATGAAAAATCGTCCGACGTTTCGGAGCTCGTGGGCCGTGAAAATATCGCCATCAGTTCAAGAAAGGGTACGGACCATCCGCTGGCGTATTCGCTTTCCGGGGAACTGGAAAAAGCGAACCGAGGCATCTTCGAAGGGCGCGAACTCATCAAAGCCGACGAAAAACTGTTGTGGGTTCTGATCAGCGCCGCCGAAGAAGGGGAGATCAAGGTTCAGGGTTCCACTCTCCCCCATATTTCCGTTGACGTGCTGATGATCGGGCACACAAATCTCACGGAATACCGCAAATTCGCCGCGCGCCAGGAAAATGAAGCGCTGCACGACCGGATGTATGTGGTCGCATTTCCGTACCTTTTGCGCGTCAAAGACGAGGTTGCGCTTTACCGGAAGCTCATTCAGAGCGAGAACGATTTTTCGAAGCTCCGCAAATGCCATGTGGCTCCGGGGACGCTCGAGATGGCGGCGATCTTCGCTGTGCTTTCGCGTCTTACGGATTCGCAAATGGGCGTGGATGCGCTGACCAAGCTGAAGCTCTACAACGGCGATAAAGCGCTGACCGAGATCCAGAACAAAGAAAAAATGCCGGTGGACCTGCGTGCGCTCATCGAAGAGGGTCAGGCGTCGCCCGATGTTTCCAAGCGCGAAGGCATGTTTGGTATCAGCCCGCGGGATGTACTCGCGGCGTTGAACACCTCACTCGTCGCCCAAAAAGGGAAAAACGGATGCCTGACGCCGCTTCGGGCCGTACGCGCCATCCGCGAGATCTTCGAGCACCGGATGGGGTATACGCCCGAGGAGATCGAACGGTTCAAAACGCTTCTTGTTGCGGGAGAGGGCGGCAGCGTAATGATCGAATACCGCAATTTTGCGGTTCGGACCGTCAGCCGGGCGTTTTTGCACGCCTATGATGATCTGAAGCGGGATTTATTCCACAGTTATATCAGGGAAATCGAATTTTATCGCGAAACAAAAAGAAAATTCGTCCGCGGTCAGACGCGCGATATCCGCCGGGATGAGCTGACCGGAAAGCCCAAAGAACCGAACATGAAGTTGATGCGGGGCGTGGAAGAGCAGATCCCGATCGTGGAATCGGAAGCGGAGGCATTCCGGGGCGAGATCTTGGAATTCAAAGCCAGCAATCCGAATTTTTCTTACGATACCTATCAGCCGCTCGCGGAAGCCATTGATAAAAAACTATTGCATGATAGCCGGGCGTTCCTGATGCATGTGCTGGATCCCAACCGCCCCCGCGGCGAAGAAGAGAAAAAGCGGGTTCAAGATCTTTTCGGCGCGCTTAAAATGCGGGAGCATTGCGAGGTTTGCGCCCGGGAGCTCGTGGAAAAAGCCAGTGAGTTTTTGAGGGAATGAATCAGCGCCCGACCAGCAGGTCGGGCTTTTTTTTCCAAGCAAAGGGCAGCTCTTTTTCGATTCTTAAGGGCTACCCTTATAATTAAGGCGAAGCGTATTTTGACAACGAGAGGTGTTATGCCGATCATCCGTTCCGATCCGGTCGCGCCAAAAGGAAAAAAGGACGCCGCGCGTCATCGCGAAAAACAAAAAGACGCCATCCGGAAGCAATTACCCGAGATCATCGCGCGCGAATCCATCATCACGTCGAAAAAGGGAAAGACCGTTCGCATTCCCATCCGCATCATGGACATCCCGCATTTCCGTCCCGCGCGGGATTCGGCGGGCGCGGGGGCCGGTCAGGGAAAAGGGAAAGCCGGGACCGTCATCGGCCGCCGGCCTGGGACCGGAAAACCCGGCGAGGCCGGCGACCGACCCGGCGAAGAGTACCTCGAAACCGAAGTCGAGATAGAAGAATTGATCGAGATGATGATCGAAGATCTCGGCCTTCCGCGATTGGAGGAACGGGAGGGCGAAGGAATGGTCGCCGAAACCAGATTCAAGATCCGCGGCATTCAAAAAGCCGGCCCGTGGGTGCTTTTGGACAAACGGCGGAGCGCCCGGGAAGGGCTTCGGCGATTCTGGGGGTTTTTGCGTTATCTTGAACAAGAGACCGGACAGAGCGAACTCGAATGTTTCGACGCGCTTAAACAAAAAGACGGTATTCTTTCCGACGCCTTGGAATTATTGCAAAGCGGAACGTATGCGCCGGTTCATACGGCTTTTGAGCCGTTTCCGATCTTTTATCCCGACGATCTCCGATTTTTGGAACAGAAGAAAGACATCGAATACCATTCGCAAGCCGTGGTTCTCGCTATGATGGATACATCGGGCTCCATGACGGACGAGAAAAAATATCTTGCGCGTTCCGCCCTTTTTTGGCTGGTGGCATTTTTGCGCAAGATCTACGAACGCGTCGTCATCCGGTTCATCATTCACGACGCTGTCGCAGAGATCGTGGAAGAAGAGGAGTTCTTCAAAAAAGTGCTGGGCGGCGGGACGCGCGCCTATACCGCGTACGAACTTGCCGGAGGGCTCATCGAGTCCGAATATCCGGTATCGGAATGGAATGTCTATGCCTGGCATTTTTCGGACGGGGATGATTTTGAGCCGGCGCGCGCGGCGCAGGAAGCCAAAAAGCTGATCGAGCGCGGCATTTCCATGTTCGCTTACGGCGAGATCGAACCGAGCGGCGGGCATCACGATTCATCGTTGCTGGCCGCGTTCAAAGAACTGCTCGATGTTCAGGTTCATTGGAAAGACGGATTCATGGTGGTAAGCGGCCGCGAATCGCCGTTTTTGGCGGTCGCGATCCAGAAAAAAGAGCATGTCCATTTAGCGCTTCGCGAATTTCTTGACAAAGAGAGGTGGGGCCATGGAATCTAATGACTGGAAACGCCTTGAGATCGTCGAACGGCGGAGCCGCGAGATCGCCGAAGAGTTCGGGCTTTCCACGACCGATGTTTTGTTCGAGATCGTATCAAGCCAGCAAATGCTCGAGGGAATGGCGTATCGGTTTCCGACCAATTTTTCCCATTGGACATTCGGCCGGGATTACGAGCGGGCGCGCACGATCTACGAGCATACGGGCGGCGGCCTTCCGTACGAGGTCGTATGGAATTTTGAAACGCCGCAGGCGTTTTTGCTGGAATCCAATCCCTTCGCGCTGAATGCGCTCGTCATCGCGCATGTGTGGGGACATGTGGATTTCTTCCTGAAAAGCCGGTACCTCCAGCGCGGCCGCGTTTTTTCGGATATCGCCTCCGAAGCGCGCTCCGCCGCCGAACGATTTCGCGGCTACGAAGAGCGATACGGAAAAGACGAGGTGGAAAAGTTCATTGATGCGGCCATGTCCATCGAGTGGCATCAGCATCCCGACCCGTTCTTCGAGGAGCCGGACGAAGAAGGGGCTAGAGAGCGCCTGATTCGGCAAGAACGCGCAAAACTCGAGCGTGCGCTCGATTTTCATTCCCAGTTCAAAAAACCGGAAACGAAAGCCGAGATCCGCGAGATCGAAAAGCGCCTGAAGCGTCTGGCGCGCAAGACTCCGCCCGAGCCGGTGTATGACCTGTTGTGGTATATCATCCGAAAATCCCCGTTGCCGCTTGAAGCGTGGCAGCAGGATGTGCTGTCGGTGGTTCGCAGTCAGGCACGGGCTTTGGCGCCCAACCGCAAAACCAAACTGCTGAACGAGGGATGGGCGACGTATTGGCATGTTCGGATCATGCGGCGGCTGTTTGCCGAAGGGGTCCTCGACGCCAAGGAGCACGGCGTGTTCGCGGATTTTCACGCAAAGGTCACGCGGCCGTTGCGCCACGATTTCAATTGGTATGCGATCGGGCCCGCGCTCTACGAATACGCCGAAGAGCGATGGGATCGGGGGCAGTTCGGGCGCGAATTCGACGAATGCGATGACCCCGCAAAAAAAGCGTACTGGGATGCAAAGACCGGTAAAGGGCGCGAAAAGATATTCGAAATGCGCTCTTTTTACAGCGACCGCATGGCCATCGAGCAGTTCTTCGATGCGGATTTCATCCGCCGTAATGATCTGTATCTCTACACGCAAACCGTGGATCCGCAAAACGGCGACATTGTGGACGTCGTCGCGGAACGGGATCCCGAAAAGATCCGGCGGATCCTCAAGCATTTGTTCGTTCATTACGGAACGCCCGTGATCCGCGTGGAGGACGGGAATCACAATCAGCGCGGAGAACTTTATTTGGTGCATGAGTTCGATGGATTCGAACTCGACCCGAGTTACCGCGACCGGACGCTCGAAAATATCCACGAGTTATGGGGGCGGTCCGTTCACCTCGAAACGGTCATAGAAGGAAAACGAGCACTTTGCACCTATAACGGCCGGAGCGTTTCCGTGGATACCGGCGGCTCTGCGGCCGACGGGTTGATCGAATTGTAGGCGCATAACGGGCCCCGATCCGCCAACCGGCGGATACGGGGCTTTTTTTCTTGACTCTAGAGCGTATGATGGTGGCGTGTTATCCCAATCGTATCTGCATATTGGGAGTTCCCGCGACCTTGCGGGCCGCGAGCGCGCGATGTACCGCATCTTCGAGATCATTCCCGCGCTTTTATCGTGGGGGACGATCGTGGCGGTCGTGTTTTTGTCATGGGCGATGCCGGCCGGCATCGCGGTCTTTATCATCATTTTTGATCTGTACTGGCTCATTAAGACGATCTATCTGTCGCTGCACTTGCGCGAGAATGGGAAGCGATTGAAACGCTATCAAGCAATGGATTGGGAGGCGCGCCTCGCGAATATGAAATGGGATCATGTTCGCCAGCTCATCATCCTGCCGTTCTACCGCGAAGGGTGGGGGGTGGTTGACGCGACTCTCAGGGCGCTTGCGAATTCGAAATGGCCTCGGGAACGCCTGATGGTCGTGTTGGCATGCGAGGAACGAGCGCGCGATGTGGCGGAAGCGATCGCCCGGCGCGCGGAAGAAAAATACGGCGCAGAGTTCGCGCATTTTTTGGTGACGTGGCATCCGGCGGGGCTTAAAGGCGAGATCGCGGGCAAAGGCTCGAATATCACCTGGGCCGCGCGCGAAGCGCAGAAGATCATGGATGCCGAAAAAATTCCCTACGAAAACATTCTGGTGTCCGCGTTCGATATCGACACGCAGGTAGACCCGCAATATTTTTTGTGTCTCGCGTATCACTTTTTAACGGCGGAGAAGCCGCATCGCTCCTCCTATCAGCCTGTTCCGCTTTACAACAACAACATTTGGTTCTCACCCGCCGCATCGCGGGTCGTTGCGACCTCGGGCACATTCTGGCAAATGATGCAGCAGGAGCGGCCCGAGCGCCTGTCCACATTCTCGTCGCACTCGATGAGTTTCCGGATGCTCGCGGATGTCGGTTTTTGGCAGACCAATGTCGTGTCCGAGGATTCGCGCATTTTCTGGAACGCGCTCCTGCATTATGACGGCGATTACCGCGTGGTGCCGCTGTCGTTCCCGGTTTCCATGGATGCCAATGTCGGGAGGAATTTTTTCGAAACTGCGATACAGGTATACAAACAACAGCGCCGGTGGACTTGGGGGGTCGAGAACGTCCCGTATCTTTTGTACGGATTTTGGAAAAATAAAACAATCCCGTTCCGGACAAAAGTTTTTCATATTGCGACGCAACTGGAAGGATTTTGGGGGCTCTCCACCAATCCCATTCTGATCTTTTTATTGGGGTGGTTTCCCTTGATGGTGGGCGGGTCCGAGTTCAATGCAACGCTTTTGTCGTACAATCTGCCGCGCATCACGCGGCTCTTAATGACCGCGGCGATGTTCGGCCTTATCACCTCCGCGATCGTTTCAACGCGGCTCCTGCCGCCGCGGCCCTCAGGGCTCGGCCGATGGCGGTGGGGCGGGATGGTGCTTCAATGGGTGTTGATTCCCGTCACGATCGTGGTGTTCGGCGCATTTCCGGGACTTGATGCGCAGTTGCGCTTGGCACTTGGCCGCCCGCTCGGTTTTTGGGTGACGCCCAAGCGGCGCTAGCGCTACAACGTTTTTTGTTATACGTTAAAAGGAGAAATTGAGACGGCGAATTTCAGCATAATGGAGGTTGACCGATGCCGCGACGCAAACATCCCGCTGGAATGTCTGAATCCGAATACCGTCGCAGGGCCAAGCGCGACTTGCCCGGTCTTATCCGGAAGGGCATAAAAGCGGCGGAAGAGCTTTTTGACGATCATGACCTCGAATCGATCAACGAATTGGCCGATCGGGGTAAGCCGGTTTCCGCTCGGAAACAAAAAACTCCAGCGGGTAAGCCGTAGAACGAGGACGCGCGAGCCGAAACATCATCGGCTCATTTTTTTGTCTTTTCATTGTGTCTAAAACTTTAGACGGCCGTCCAAAGTTTTAGACAGAACCCTTAAGAATCAGAAAAGATTCCCCTTTACTGTGGACAACAGAGGTGCTATCCTAAAAGCGAGTAGTTCTTATTCATCACCAACCAAGGAGAAAAGCCATGTTCAAATACCGGGAAATCAATATGTCTCGCGGCGGACAAGGAGGCGGCGGAAGCAAAAGCGACATTAACCCGTGGGATGGGCCGGACGTGTTTCTTCCCATCAAGCATCCCAAGCCACGTCCTCCGCAGGACATCTGGTGGATCTGATTTTCTTCTTTCCTTCACGAGCCGACTTCGGTCGGCTCTTTTTTATTTTTTCATACTAACGATTATTGACGGCCGTCAATAATCGTTAGTACTATGCCAAATGCAGATTTTTGAGTCGTGTCGTGCCGTGCTTGACAGATTTTAAATCTAATGTTATCTAGTAATTCAGGGAACGTGCACGTTGACATTTTTGAGGAGACGGCAGATGACGTACAAATTGCCTGCGATTCGGGTGAAAAATCATGTTGTTTGGAAAAATCCCAATTTTGATCCCCCTTTTATTCTAGAAAAAGGCGCGGAAAGTCCGTTGGGTTTAATGCTCGCGTTAAGCAAAGAAGAAATAGAAAAACCCGATTTTTTCTTGGGAGTCCGTCGAGGCCATTGCCGGACATCGGATATTGGTCGGATAACCATTGCGGATCGCTCTGGTCGTCATTACCACGAAATTGATTTAAAAGGATCGGGTTGTTTGACGGGCGAGAGCCATATACGTTCGAATGACGAATTTCCAAATGCCATTGAGTGGCAATCGAAGTGGGAAAAAACGACGATGCTTGATCATGTGTTAACAAAGAAAACTCTAGGATTACTCGATCTTTCCCGCGCGCTTCATGATGCGGAACACGCCGAACGCGTGATGTGTGCGGGTATTCCAACGGATCGCATCCTTGCGGTTATTGCTTTAGACGAATTGACAGGGACGCATGATCATGAAATATCGCGCTTTTCGATTGAACAATGGAAAAAGCTCTGGCGCCTAAACCCCGATTTTTATCCGGCAATTGCAGTTCGCGCTTTTACAGTGAAGGCCAGAATAGCGGATGTTATTACAGGTCGGAACACTGAGCAACATCGCGCATTAATCATAAAAGCAAAACACCAAACGCAAGAAGGTCATCCTGGTTGTATGTGTGGCTATCTGGAATGGATGGTGCGTTCGGTGGGTACTCATCTTGGTCGCTTGCATAAAAGCGGTTATTCGCATGGATGGATGCATCCTCAGAATATCGCGCTCGATGCGAGTTTGATTGACTGCGGAAGCGGAGTCTCAATCAACGAGATAAACCGATTGCAGTTAGAATCGGATATTATGGGAAATCCTTGGAGCCCCGGTGCCCTAATGTCTCTTAATTGGCTTCAACATCGTCTCATTCAACTTTTTCCGTGTGACGCTCGACGATTGCGCTCGATTGATGTAAGGAATTTTTTTCTTGAAAATCATCAAACAGCCCTCGGTCATATGATTGATATTCCGCAAAGATGGCTTCGCGAAAAACTTCCAGACCCTTGTTCAGATTGGACGGCGACAGCGTAATGAAATAACTCAACTTCGGTTGAGTTATTTATTTTCCGGAGTTGAGCCTTGGTTGTGAATAACTGTCTAAAAAGTTGGACGGCCGTCCAAAGTTTTAGACAGTTATTCCAAGTGCAGATTTTCGAGTCGTGTCGTGCCGCGCTTGACAGATTTTAAATCCAATGTTATTTAGTAACTCAGGGAACGTGCACATTGACATTTTTAAGGAGACGGCAGATGACGTACAAATTGCCTGCGATTCGGGTGAAAAATCATGTTGTTTGGGTTAATCCGGACTTTAAAACCCCATTTGGGTTTCAGAAAGGACAACCGAGTTCGCTTGGATTGCTTTTGTCGCTTAATTACAAAGAAGGACCGGATTTTTTTCTCGGCGTACAACGCGGTCACTTTCGTTCTTCAATTGTTGGACAATTTGTAATCAAAGATCGCAAGGAGCGCGCTTATTCCGAGGTTTCTTTGAAGGGATCGGGATTGCTCGCGGAAGAAGAAAAAACTTCTATGCCGAACAAATCCCTAATTGCGAAGCAGTGGCACATTAAAACAAAGGCGGGCGAACCAACGGCCGAAGTGCGTGGTCTTTTGGATTTTGATGCGGCGCACCATGATGCGATACACGCAGAAAAATTTACGCGTTTGGGTATCGAAACTCATCGCGTACTCGCCATTATTGTGTTTGAGGAATTAAATATAGGGTCCGAGCGGGTTTCTGTGGAGGAGTGCAAAGAGAAAGGCCTTCTTTTTAATTTTCGTCCCGTTGTACAGGTTCGTGTGTTTCGAACAAACCAACGCCTACACGATATTATACAAGAAGAGAATGAGAATTCAGAAACGCGAAAAAATCGCATTCTCGAAATCATTCGCTCATTGTGGTCTAAGGAATCTGTTTACTTGAAAGAACAGATTTTGGTGCCGAATTATCTTGTGTGGCTTACGCAGGCGGTTGCTTCTCATGTTGGGCGAATGCATAAACACCGATATCTTCACCGATGGCTGAATCCGCATAATATTACGCTCGATGGGTGTTTAGTGGACTTCGACGGTGTTGAACGGATGGGTGTTTTCTGTAACCTTTCGGGGTCTTACACTAGAGAAATCCGCAGAGATGCATGGACAGATTGTTATTGGTCTGATGGCGCTGGCGGCGGTTTTAAACAGACCGGAAAAGCGGGAGCGCTCGAGTCGTTGCAAGATTTTCAACAAAGTCTTCAGCGGCTGTTTCCTGAAATTTCGGCATTGGCGGAGGTTGATGTCGCCACTATGTTCAAAGAACGATATGAGTCTGTTGGCGGTTATCGTGGAATGATACCGCTTTAGGCGGCAAGGATTTAGCCCTTGCCGTTTTTTATTCAAAATGAATGTTTGAAAAACGGCGGGCGAATGTTTGAAGTTTAGGATATGCTGCGAGTTCGGGGTCTTTTGCGAGGAGCGCTTGCGCTTCTGCGCGCGCCGCCTCCACCATTTTGATATTTTTGAGCGCCTCCATGCCAGCGTCCGAAATGCCCCATTGCCCCGAGCCGGAGAGTTCGCCTGCGCCGCGGAATTTTAAATCGTATTCGGCAAGCTCGAATCCGTTTTTAGCTTCTACCAGCGCTTGCAGACGCGCGAGCGTCTTTTGTGTTGTGGAATCGGTGAACACGAAGCAATACGGTTGATGCGTACTGCGGAGCACTCGGCCGCGGAGTTGGTGGAGTTGCGCGAGCCCGAACCGGTCCGCGCCCTCGATCAGAATGAGTGTTGCATTCGGCACATTCACGCCGACCTCGATGACGGAGGTGGCGACGAGAACATGGATTTTTCCCGTCCGGAAATTCTGCATGATGCGCTCTTTCTCTTTTGGCAGCAGCTTGCCATGGAGCATTTCTACGCAAAATTCCGGAAAAATATCCCGCGAAAGTTTCTTGTGTTCCGCCTTTACCGATTTCATTTCGAGCGCCGTTTTTGAATCGGTATTTTCCTCGATGCGCGGACAGACGACAAAAGCTTGCCGGCCTTTTTTGATTTCGGCGCGCATCTGTTCGTACGCGCGTTCCCGTTGGGGTGGCGGCACGACCATGGTGACGATCTTTTTGCGTTCAGGAGGCATTTCGTCAATGAGCGCGAGGTCGAGGTCGCCATAGATCGTGAGGGCGAGCGTTCGCGGGATGGGCGTTGCCGTCATACTTAAAAGGTGGGGGATGCCGCCAGTGGTTCCCGAAATGAGTTCCGCGCGCTGGTTGATGCCGAAGCGATGCTGTTCATCAATGATGGCGAGCGCGAGTTTTTTGAATTTCATCGAATCTTGAATGAGCGCATGCGTGCCGATGACGATGGGGAGTTCTCCGGATGAGGTCCATTTTAGGAATTGCGCGCGGCTCGTGTGCGTATCTTGATTCGGAAATGCCTTGGACGGGAATTTGCGGCATTCCGAGGACGTGATGAGTCCCACGGGGATGCGGTGCGGTTTTAAGCGCGCGCAAAAATCGTCGTAGTGCTGACGCGCAAGGATCTCGGTCGGCGCCATGTAGGCGACCTGATAGTTGTTTTTGACCGCGGCGAACGCGGCAATGGCCGCGACCATGGTCTTACCGGAACCGACGTCGCCTTCCAAAAGCCGCGCCATCGGGGTCCGGCGGGAAATGTCCGCAAGAACGGCTTTGGCCGCATTTTGCTGGGCGCGGGTCAGCGCGAACGGAAGCGACTGAAGAAAGGGTTTGAATTCTGCGGGCGCTAAGCGGACCGGGAACGCTTCGGAGCGGCTCCGCGCAGCTTTTATTTGCTGGCGCGAGAGTTGAATAAAAAAAATCTCCTCGAACGCAAAACGCTTGCGCGCCGCTTCAGCGATGCGCAACGTAGGCGGTTGATGGATGGCGTGGAGCGCGGTTTTGAGCGACGGCAATTTGTAGCGTGCGAGGATGTCATGCGAGAGCGGGTCGTCGAGCGCACCCGAAAAAGCGGCAAGCAGTTTTTCAGTGGCATACGCGAGCCATTCGGACGAGACGCCACGCGATTCGGGATACACGGGCGTGAGCGTTTTTTGATCGGTTTCTTCCGCGAGCGCTTCACCGGCGCGGTATTTTGGATTCGTCAGAAATAATCCGCGTTTTCCCTCGCCCACGCGCCCGGCGAATGAGTATTCAATTTCTGGCTTCAGGGTTTTTGCAATGTAGGGCTGGTTGAACCAGATCGTGCGGATCTTACCGGTAGCATCCTCGATCACGGTTTCGGCGAGCGCGACTTTGGTGCGGAATGTCTTTACGATTTTCGCTGACACGACATGTCCCGTGATAACGGCGCGGTCGCCCGCGGCGAGGTCGCGGATGGATTTGGGCTCGTGGAACGATTCGTAGCGCGCAGGAAAACGCCACAAAATATCGCGGGGCGTTTTGAGGCGCGCGGCGGCAAGGCGTTCTTTTTGTTTGGGGGTGAGCCGCAGATGGAGTTCGAGCGGGTCATCGAGGTGCATAGGGCTAATTTAGCGCATGTGGAGATGAAAATAAAAAAGCCCAGATGAAAATTTTCATCTGGGCGACGTTGCAATGTTTTAGAAGACTTGACTACCTTCCTTGCTGGGGTCGTCGTAGTGATAGCCGCAACATTGGCAAACGAGGATATCGATATGCTCGAGATTTTTCTTCCGTCCGCATCGCGAACATTGTTGTGGTTGAAATACGGCGTATCTTTTCATCCGTTTGCCACAATGCCGATAATGGTAACTGAATAGACCGTGCCTTTTTTCTTTTCGCTGAAGCTCGCCGATATTTTTCCACTGCGGATCATGGTGCAAACATGCACCGTGGGCGCATTGCTTATGGTTGAATTGCTGACCTTGGAATGTGCTATGGTCCATAGCCATTCTCCTTTCAAGGTACGTTTACTGCGCGTGGTTACCCAAGTTCTTGGGTACCGAATTATGTGTACAAATAATCGTAGGAAATGTCAAGCTTTGTGCGCCCACGAGGAATCGAACCTCGATCATCCCGCTATTCTTTTGTGTTTTGTGTCCCCACCAGGAATCGAACCTGGATTTCAGCCTCCGCAGGGCTGCGCTCTATCCGTTGAGCTATGAGGACAATGACAATAGAGAGCGGGACGTTCTATCCGTTGAACTATGGGCGCAATTTATTTTTTAATTTTTCAAAACCCCAAGAGCCGGCCGATGCTTTCGGCGAACGACTCCTCGGTTTCCGATTCTTTCAAGGTTTTTGCGAGAATGGCGCGGATCGCGTTCGGGTCGGCATCGCCCAAGGGAATCGTGATGCGGGGCGAGGTGAGTTTCTTTGAAACGATATCCAACTCTTTAACGCGCGGCGGATCATAACGGATCCAAAAAGATTCGAGCGATTCGTAGGAATGGAGCTTTTCTCCGATCTCGACGCCTCGCGCGGAGATCGTAAATCGCACGATCTTGGGGCGTCTCGCGCCGTAAAGCGCCACAGTAAACCCCGCCAGAACCACTAAAATACCAAAAAGAAAGTTATGTATCAAGGCCGATACGATAACGAGCGCCATCGCCAAAATACCGACCGCCCAATACCATTCGCGCGATTTCGGTATGTAATCGTATTCGGGCGCCGACCAGCTGACGAGCGGCGTCTTGATGTCCGGTTTTGGTTCGGTGGTCGGGGCCGGCGGGACGCCGAGCGTCCCTAATGGCCCCGCTAAGCGGGGCGGCGGTTGCGGCGAAGGGGTGGGCTCGGCATTTTGCGGCTCGCGCTGTACCATATCCATAGCCATGATCGTATTGTCGCGGTTTCCTCCTCAAATGAAAAGCCGCCTTTTAGGCGGCGCGAGATCGTCTAAAAAACAGGGCGCAGGAGTTTTCTCTCGTGCGCCCATTCCGGTGCAAGCTTCAATCGTAGTGGAACGCCCGATACTCATTGAGTTGCGCGTCCATATCTTGGGACAGGGAGTAGACCTCCATGACTTTTTCGTGTTCGGCTGCTTTCTCCCGAACGTCTTCCCCTGGCATGACGAAAACAGGATAATCCTCCCAGTCGAAAGTGTCGCACGCCACGATCATGTGAGTAGCGCCTTGCTGCTGACCTTCTCGAAACCATCCAGCAATATCTTCTTTTGTGGTCGCCATGACGCTCTCCCTCTCGGTTTTCATTGGAACACTCGGAAAGCAACGCCATTGTTACTCCCCGGAACTATTCTTAATTATATCCAAATTTCAAAAAAAGTCAAGCGGCGCTGAGTCGCGCCGCTTTTTGGACGCTTCGCGTCCAAATCTGCAAATGAAAAGCCGTCGGCGGAGCCGGCAGCCATGCAGTTTTCATCCCTGACCCTTGATCTTCGAAAGAACTCCGCCGAACAGTTTTTTGACTTTCATTCTCAGCCAGCGCGCGCACACAAAATAGCCGGCAAGAATGGCGATACCCCAAAACAAGAATGGAATGCCGGGGACCAAGGGCAGGATAAGCCCAACAATTCCCACAAGAACAAGAATTCCGCCGAGCGCGATCCAAAAGATCTTCATCCGGAACCTCCTGATGCAGGGTCTGGATATTTAATAGCATTTCCACAAAATTTGTCAACTCGATTCCATGCTGCCTATAGTGAGGGGTATGCCTCACAAAAAAGATACGCGGGATACATTGTGGCCTGTGCTCGAGAAGGAAATTCAGGCGCGTGCCCCGCGAAAAGACCGCGCTTTTATGCTTTCGGGGCC
>JACOVJ010000034.1 GCA_016177385.1 Candidatus Niyogiibacteriota bacterium | reverse complement strand
TATATTTGTCAAGTATGCGAAATGATGCTATTTTTAACCCGCGCTCTCGTGGTGAAACGGATATCACGGCTGGCTTCGAACCAGCTGTTCCAGGTTCGAATCCTGGCGGGAGCACATCAGAATGAAACTCTCTATTCCCAAGGAAATTCGTGCGGTTTCAGACGCGCTCCAGGGCGCGGGCTTTGAGGCGTATCTGGTGGGCGGATGCGTGCGGAATTTGCTGCTCGCACGCGAGCCGAACGATTGGGATATCACGACCAACGCGACGCCCGACGAGATCCAAAAACTATTTCCCGATAGTTTTTACGAAAATGATTTCGGCACGGTGGGCGTCAAAACAGGCTCGGAGGACAGGGCGCTCGCCATCGTGGAGGTGACGCCGTACCGTATCGAGGAAAAATACACGGACAAACGGCATCCGGATGCGGTGAAGTTCGCAAAAAAACTGGAGGACGACCTGAAACGGCGCGATTTTACGGTCAATGCGTTTGCCTATGATGCGAAAACCGCGGAACTCGTCGACCTGTTCGGTGGGCAAAAGGATCTGGATGCAAAGATCATCCGCGCTGTGGGCGATGCGGGCGAGCGATTCAATGAAGACGCGCTCCGGATCTTGCGCGCCGTGCGGCTGGCGGCGAATCTCGAATTTTCGATCGAGTCGACGACCCGCGATGCCATAGGGCGACACAAAGGGCTTTTGGAATTCGTGTCCAAGGAGCGCAGCCGCGACGAACTGACGAATATGATCGAGGGCGGGCATCCGGTCATCGGGTTTGAATCCATGCGGGAACTTGGCATTTTGAAATTTGTGATACCGGAATTGGAGGAAGGATGGATGGTCGGGCAAAACAAGCATCATATTTATACGGTCTGGGAGCATAATATGCGCGCGATGCAGTATGCGGTGGAAAACAAATGGTCGTTCGAGGTGCGGATGTCGGCGCTTCTTCATGACGTGGGCAAGCCGCGTTCCAAGCGAGGCGAAGGACCGGATTCCACCTTTTACGGCCACGAGATCATCGGCGCCAAAATGACCGCGCAAATACTGAGCCGCCTGCGCTTCCCGAAAAAGTTCGTGGATAAGGTCGCGAAGCTCGTGCGGTATCACCTCTTTTACTACAACGTGGATGAGGTGACGGAGTCCTCGGTGCGGCGTCTCATCGCGCGCGTGGGCGCGGAGGATATGGGTGATCTCATCCAAGTGCGCATGTGCGACCGCATCGGGTCGGGTGTTCCCAAGGCCGAGCCCTACAAACTCCGCCATTTTCAGTTCATGGTGGAGAAATTGCAACGCGACCCGATTTCGGCTAAGATGGTGAAGCTCAAAGGTGAGGATGTGATGCGCGTCTGCGCTATCGAACCGGGGCCGCGCGTGGGCGCGATCCTCGAGATCCTATTGGAGGATGTGCTGGACGAGCCCGCAAAAAATACGCCGGAAGCGCTCGAGGCGCGCGCGAAAGAGCTTTGTGGGATGTCGGATGCGGAATTAAAGAAGCTGGCAGGGGCGGCAAAGGAAAAGAAAGTCGGCCTCGAGGAAGAAGCCGTCGGCGAGATCAAAAAGAAGCACTGGGTGAAGTAGATTGCAAAATTGCGCAGATTTTGTTTTAATGCGCGTATGGCAAAAATTGAAGCAAAGTATAGAGCCGGGAAGGTTCCCGCAAAACATGCAGATGAATCATTGACGCGGGATGAAGAACGCGCGATCGAAAAGGGGCGGCTTGCCTATTCTTGCGGCGAATGGAAAAATTGGGCTGACGTTAAACATGAACTGGAAAGTTCGGCTAGCCCGTCCCGCCGAAAAAAATCTTAAGCGGATTCCAAGGGGTTACCGCGCTCTCATCATGCGAGAAATTGACGAATTGGGCGTTTTCCCTTTTGGCGGCGATGTTCAAAAATTAGGGCCGCAAACATGGAGGCGGCGGGTCGCTTCGTATCGGATATTTTACGATGTGTATTACGATCAGCGAATAATTGTTATTACAGCCGTCACGCGTCGAACCAGTTCTACGTATTAAAAATCGGGCCGGAGTATGCCGGTAGTACGTCCAGCCCTTTCAATATCGGGATGTAGTGTAGCGGTAGCACGAGTCCTTCGGGAGGATTTAGCCCGAGTTCGAATCTCGGCATCCCGACGGTAAAGAAAGGGGCGGGATAGACTGGGTTCGCCCTATCATTCGATAGGGCGAACCGTCGGATGACGGGGCGATTCCCAGCGGCCCGACCGAGTGAAGACGAGGGAGGTACTGAGCGCAGTAGCGCGAATGTACCCGACAGGTATAGTAAAAATATGCGAGTCGGAATTATTCGTTTTCCCGGTTCCAACTGCGATTATGACGCGCTGAATTTTTTCGCAAAGAACGGCCATGTGCCGTTTTTTGTTTGGTATAAAGAGCGCGTGATTCCAAAATGCGATCTTGTGGTATTGCCCGGCGGATTCGCATTCGGCGACCGTGTCTATGAAAAAGCAACGGCGAAATACACGATAAACCCCGGCGTTCTTGCGCTCCGGTCCCCTATTATGAGCGCGGTGCGGAAATTTGCGGCGGCGGGAAAGCCGATCCTTGGTATTTGCAACGGATTTCAAATTCTTGTGAAAGCGGGATTGCTGCCGGGCGCGCTTGAACGCAATGAATCCAAACGATTTTTCTGTGATTGGACGATCTGCAAGATCATGGGCGCGTCCGTGTTCGGTGATGCGCGATTACTCAGGAAAAAACTGCGCCTTCCGGTCGCCCACGGGTACGGACGATATCGCGCATCCTCTGCGCTACTCCGCGAACTTAAAGCGAACGACCAGATTTTTTTGAAGTATGACGGCGCGAATCCGAACGGCTCAGTCAACGATATCGCGGGCATCTGTAATAAAGAAAAGACGATCTTCGGCCTGATGCCGCATCCCGAGCGCGCGAGGGACGGCGCCCATTTTATCCGCGCGATCGAACGATATGTTGGGAAACGATAAAGACGCACTTGCGCGCCGATTGGCCGAAGCGATGGCGAGCGAGCACACGAGTTACAAAAGCACGAAGAAATTTTTGTCGCGCCTACCGACCGCGGGCCCAGCGGTCATCCAAGGGCCGGGCGAGAATGCGGGCATTCTTGATCTGGGGCGCGGCTGGGCGCTCGCATTGCGGATTGAGAGCCACAATCATCCGACCTTCATCCGCCCGTATCAGGGCGCGGCGACCGGCGTCGGCGGGATCCTGCGCGATATTTTTACGATGGGCGCGCGGCCGATCGGCCTTTTGGATTTTTTGCGGTTCGGGACCGATGCGAATTCCGAGCGATTGTTTCGCGAGGCGGTGCGCGGCATCGCCGATTATGGGAATTGTGTTGGCGTGCCCGTGGTTGGTGGCGATATTTTTTTCGACAAAACCTACAATAATAATTGCTTGGTGAATGTGGCGGCGTTCGGGCTCATAAAAAAATCGAACATTATTTATGGAAATGCATTGACGGTCGGAAGCGACTTGATTTATGTCGGCGCGCGCACGGGTCGCGATGGTATCGGTGGAGCCGAAATGGCATCGGCTAATCTGGAGCGGCTCGACGAATCTACGACGCAGGACCCCGACCCGTTTTTGGAAAAATTATTGCTCGAAGCATGTTGGGAACTTGCCAACACGAAGTGGATCGAGGGAATGCAGGATATGGGCGCGGCGGGGCTCCTCTGCTCCACATCGGAGGTCGTACTGCGCGGCCGCAAAAAAACCGGCCTGAATCTCGGTGCGCGCGTTTATTTGAACCGCGTTCCGGTGAAAGCCGCGAATTTGACGCCCGCGGAATTTTTACTGTCGGAATCGCAGGAGCGGATGCTTATCGTGGGAAAGCGCGAATGTCGTGACGCTATTTTGCGGCAATTCAAAAAATGGGACCTCGAGGCGCATGTTATCGGAGCGGTGACGGATGACGGAAATTATACGGTTGTGCATGACGAGGGACGGCGCAAAAATATAGAAGCCCCAATGGATTTTGAAGAAATTTTTCCCGATGTTCACGAAAAGCATGAATTAAAACCATGGCAGGCGCAAAAAAGCATTCATCAAAATCCCCCAGCGAAACTCAAGCAAGAGATCTGGCATCAATATGATTGGATGGTAGGAGTCCGCACTCTTAAGGGTCCGGATCAAAAAGGTTCTTATGCTATTTTTGATATTCCGGAAATCGACGGTGAATTGATCGTGAGTTGGAGTTCGGACGAGGGGCGTGCCGATAAAGATCCGGCGCAGGGCATCGAATATGCATTTGACCGGTGTTATTCCACGATCAAAAAATTAGGCGCGAAACCGCTGGGACTTACGAATTGCCTGAATTTCGGGCATCCGCGAGATTCGATGGGCGTATTCGCCCAAACGATCGATGCGCTTTCTGCGCGGTGTCGTGAAAAGCGCGTGCCGATCGTCGGCGGAAATGTGAGTTTGTATAACGCATCAGGCGCACACTCCATAAAACCGACGCCCATACTCGTGATGGCGGGAATCCGGAAAAAGTGATATAGAATATCTAGAAATCCTTTGAAAGGAGGTGGTATATGGATGTGCGGAGCGGCGAAGTTATCGCCGAGGGAAAGACGAAGATCATCTGGAGCATTCGGCATGAGCCGGCACTGGTTTTGATCGAATCCAAAAACGACATAACGGCGGGCGACGGCAAAAAGCACGATGTCATGGAAGGCAAAGCGGAATGGTCAACGACCACGACATGCAATGTGTTCCGCCTTTTGAAACGCGCCGGCATTCCGGTCGCGTTCGTGGACCGGCTCGACAAAACCCATTTTTACGCGCGCCGATGCGAGATGCTCCCCTACGAAGTGGTGGTCCGCCGCGAGGCGTACGGGTCGTATGTGAAGCTGCTTCCGAATGTTGATATTGGAACACGGTTTTCGGAACTGAAGGTTGAGTTTTTCTTGAAGACCAGCGGAAAACGATTCGGAGGCGTCGATTTACCGAAAGATGACCCCATTGATCGTGTTTTCGTTGTATCGCGGCGCAATGCTTTTCGTTCCGGATGCGCCGATGGAAATAGCATTTCTATCGCTCTGGCCTGGCCAGGTTCCGTATAACAAAAAAAAATATCGTGAAGATATGACGAACATCGCGCAGCAGAATTTTTTGATTTTGGAGGCGGCATGGGCAAAACTCGGTTTCCGCCTCGCGGATTTCAAAGTCGAATTCGGCATCGATGTCACGACCGGCGAATTGTTGCTCGCCGATGTCATCGACAACGATTCGTGGCGCTTGCTCGAAGGCGAGCGGTATCTCGACAAGCAAAATTATCGCGACGGCGCTCTGCCGGACGCAGTGAAAGCGGATTACGCGCGCGTTGCGGAATTGAGTACGCAACTGATGTGAATGCAATAAATTTCCGGGTTTAAACGACCCGGTTTTTCTTTCTCAAATCAAAAACCCGCTATTTCATCAATACACTAAACTTACGCTATAGCGTAAGTTTAGTGTATGCGGCAAGTTTGGTAACATGGGCACAGTTTAAAAATCAAAAACCCGCGCTATGCGGGTTTTTGAGTGAGTCCCAGATTAGGCCGCCTTCTCCGCCATCTGGCGGATTCGGCGAGCTTAATAGGATCCTCGGTCGCCGTAACCTCCACCTCCTCGGGGCGCGCGTTCGGTCATCGGGCGGGCCTCATTGACCACAATTGCCCGATCGCCGATCTTCTGGCCATTGAACATTTCAATGGCTTTCTGCGCATCCGCATCAGAACTCATTTCGACGAATCCAAAGCCCTTGGAACGGCCTGAGAATTTGTCGGAAATAACATTCGCGGATTCCACGGAACCGGCTGCAGCAAACATGCTTTTCAGCTCTTCATCCGTGGTCGAGTACGGAAGGTTTCCGACGTAAAGTCGTTTTGCCATCGTATCGAACTCTCTTGTAAAAATTCTCCTTTTCGACGCGCTGCACTCTCGCGAGCACAAACTTAAGGCGAACTTCGAAGCTCCTAGTTGCCTATTTGCTTCGCGTCCAGTATAACAGATACAGAGTTTTTTTGCAAGAGGTGGCATATGATCCGGTTTTCGAACGGTCAGACAGCCATGTTTTTCGCCGCTTCGGGCTCGATGGGATTTGACGGCCGCGGATGGCTATGGGAGCGGTGGATGCCCAAGCGCTGGCTCGATCCCTCGCTCTTTTGGGTGGCGACCAAGACATTGGCGCTTTCGCGGCGCAAAGGGAATAGCCGGTTTCGCTGGCTGAGTTGGTTGAATGTGCGCCCATTGTTCCGGAACGGCACGCTCGTCGGTTGGGTGAATGCGCTCGGTATGCCGGGTCCCGGATTCGGTCCGTGGCTTCTGGAAGAAGGTCGCTCCTTTGCGCAGATGAATGGCGTGGTTTCTCTCGCGAGTGTCGAGGGCGACATTCAAACCCGCGCCATCAATTTGGCGCTGATGATGCTCGCTGTTTGCGGCGCGATGAAAAATTTGGCGGCCCTCGAGGTTAATGTATCGTGTCCGAATACGGAGAACGGGAAACTGCCGACCGCGGAAGAGGTTGTGTATTTGCTTCGCGAGATAAAAGAAAGCGCATCCCGCTCTTCGCTGAAGAAATCCCATCCCATCATCGTGAAACTGTCCGTGGCGCAGGATTATTGCGAGATCGCACGGCGACTGGAAAAAGACCGGCTGGCTGAGGCGATATCCATCAACTCCGTGCCGTGGAAAAGGGTGTTTCCGGCGCGCACGAGCCCCTTCGCGAAATTCGGCGGCGGCGGCGTATCCGGAAAGATCGCGCAGGAACATACGTGGGAAATGGTTCAGAAACTCTCCGAAGCGTCATCCATTCCGGTCATTGCGCCCTCCATCTGGAATTACGAAGATATTGATCATGCGATGCAATTGGGTGCGCAGGCGGTCAGCTTCGGTTCGGTGTTCATGGCAACGCCATGGTGGCCGACGCAGGCCGTGCGGCGATGGAACGAGGAACAGAGAATGTTGAAAAAAGCGAATTAGGATGGAGCCCCGCACCGCTAGACGGCGGATCGCGGGGCTTCTCTTTTTCTTGTTTTTTGATAGATTTATGGTGTTTCGTTTGGGCCTATAGGTAAGTGGTATACCGGTGCATTCGCATTGCACAGTCCCGAGTTCGATTCTCGGTAGGTCCACTGACAAAAAATGCTCCGAAGAGCATTTGTTTAGGGCGGCGATGATTCGTCAACCGCTTTGGATCGATCTTCATTTTCGACGATCGCTTTCGCGATCTCGAATGCCATCGCGTAAAATGCGGCCGTATCTTCTTGCGTGACATCCGATCTCAGCGAATTTTCGCATACGCGGTACAAGAAATCGCGCATCATTACAATGCGTTGCGAGCGGTCGGTCATTGCGATGATCTGGCGATTCAATTCCGCCTGAGCACCAGCCTCGACACTGATCTTGTCGTTACCGCCCTTGATATTCGTTAGATATTTATCAAGGACCGAAACGGCCGCATCTGGCGACGGTTCTGCGCACACAATAAGAAAAGGCTCGCCACTCGAATCTGTTTTGGGGACGACGAATGCAATGCGTTGGGTCGCATCCGTTATGATAGCCGTGGGTCGATCGGGATCGAGTGGAAAAATTTTTATCGAAGACGGCGCACAGCCGATGAGAATGCCAATAGAAGCAAGCAGCCAGAGGGCCGGGATTCGTTTCATGACTTTTCCACAGTGAATGTTCTCTATCATTGATGATAACAGTGGTATCATAAAGAAGGAAAGGACTTTTCAAGAGAGGTAAAATGGAAACAGAGATATTGCTGCCGCTCGGAGACCGGGTCATCGAGACGCTTACCTATCTTTCAGCGCTTGTCATTATGATCGAGCGCGGACTTGCAATGTTTTTTGAAAATCGATGGCTTGCTAAGTTTTTATCGGGAAAGGGGCTCAAGGGTCCGGTTGTAATCCTCGTTTCGTTTTTTGTTGCCAAATGGGCAAATTTTGATGTCTTCGTCTTCCTTTTCGATCACAAAGCGTCCGTGGTCGGATTGATACTCACCGCTCTTCTGATCGCCGGTTTCAGCGCCGCCCAACATCAGTTGATCGCTCAAAAATTCGGAATCAAAAGCAAAGCCCTAATAGAGTCGGAAAAGAATGGCGAAAACGCCAAATGATTTTCAAGCACCCATAAGTGCTTGATTTTTTTATAGTTCGTGTTATGTTAATTTTGAACCGCTCCTTGATTTTTTGAAAGGAAGTCCTAATGTCCCGAGCCTTAATGGTCATCATCGGCATTCTCGTGTCCATTTGGTTGTGGTTTTCATTGAGTCAGAGTTGTGTCGAACAGAGGCGGTGGTTCTGTTTGGCAGAACCCACCCCTCTTCGTGTTGTACATGAAACACAGGAGCTTGTTTCTGCAAGGCACTACTTGTTTACGATTCCTGCCCGGCATGTCCGGTTGTTAATGGCGCAAGGACTGGATGCCGAGAGCATCTTTCTGATCAATGGCGCATTTGAGCGGTACAAAGGGGCTTATGCCTACCAGAACCGGAAAAGCCCCATTCCAATCAGTGACTTCTATCTTCTTGCGTTCTATGCCAGTACGGTAATCGGGGATGGAATCGATCCGCGTGTTACAGTTGGCATCCACCGTAACGAACTGATACGGTTCACTACGGTCGGCGAATGCGCCTTTGTATCGGACAAAGAAGGAAATGTCCGATTGGTTCGCGGGGCGAGATCGTGGGAATCGGACAAGGCGCGTTTTCGATTCAACGCAGAGCGCGCGGCATTTCTGGATATCTTCCGTAATATAAATCAGTACCTTCGGCATCCTAAGTATCGGATTCAAGCGCATTATCCACTCGCTTCCTGTGGAGCCGGCGCAGTTGGTTATATGCAAATCATGCCAACAGGTTGGCTCGAATATGAACGTGAAGTATGCTCGGAGATTTGTGAAGCTCTTGGCGTTAAATACGCCTCCCCATACCACTTGATCCCGGCGATTTTTGGAGCTACAGCCATTCTTCGAGATAAGGCGTTTCGCGTGAAACTACGGCCTCCTGATGTACACCTTGATAATGCCGGCAATGTAAAGCTGGTTGCAGCAGCATACTATGCGGGAGCGAGGGCCGCAACAAAGTTTATAGATGAGTATGGAGCGCACGTTTATAAGCGCGCAAGGACAATAAGCAGGATGATTCCAGAAGAAGCACCGCAATGGCGCTAGAAAGTTTCATATGTAACATTTTGCCGCCCTAGCCACGGGCGGCTTTCTCTTGGTGAGGTTGTTTCACGTTTTACATTTCCACGGTTTGTAAAACGTGAAACAATGGGTAGGCGTTTCATGCGAAACAGGATAAAGAGCAGTAAAAATTTGTGGATAACGTGTGACTTGTATGGATAAAAGACATATCGGACAGCTCGGAGAGGATATTTATGAGAAACAAATCGTGAAACGCGGGTATAATATAGCGTTGAGAAATTACAGGAAGCCGTGGGGAGAAATAGACATTATTGCCGAAAAGGACGACGTTTTGCATTTTATTGAAGTAAAGACCGTTGGGCACCCGTTTTATGAGACAGGGGATGAGTATGTGCCGGAAGACAATATCCATCCGTGGAAGCTGAAGCGGCTGTCCCGCGCGATCCAGACCTATCTGATGGAAAAGGATATTGATGATGATAAGGTGTGGCAGGTGGACGTAGCGGCGGTTTTCCTTGATTTTGAGCAGAAAACCGCTAAAATTAGAGTGACATTTGACATAGGTTTGTAGATTTAGCGTAATAGCCCTCCTTCGTCCGCCCATTGGCGGACTTCGGACGGGCAAGCGGGCCGGAGTATGCCGGTAGTACGCCTGCTTTGGGGTTGAGCATTAAGTCGGGGTGTTGTGTAGCGGTAGCACGCATGCTTTGGGAGCATGTAGCCCGAGTTCGAATCTCGGCACCCCGACTTAATGCTTAACGGGAGCGCCAGTGGCGCTCCCTGGAAATTTCTAGGAGAAATTTAGGTAGACTGGGTTCGATTCCCAGCGGCCCGACAGACGTAAGCGACGTTTTTTTCTAAAAATTGACTATATAGTTGAAGTATGTTAATATAGCATATTGCCAAAATAAGTTGGCGATCTCGCTACGGGGCGTCGTAGCATTTGTTCTTCGAAAACAGGAAGGAGGCACGCTCTTGGACACCATCAAGGCGGTAGTCCAAAAAGTGATCCGAGAAGGCAAGCACGGCCCCTTTGCGGTCGCAACCTCCAACCGACTGGAAGGCTCGGTGACGTTCTCACTTGAGTCCACGGTTTGGAAGGAGAAAGAGAGGCCAGAAGAAGGCACGATGGTCTTTCTCGGGGAACTTCGGCAGAAGCGCGCCGGGTGGCGCGCAAAACACGGACGGTTTTGGAAACCGTCTGACGAGCAAACCCAGCAAATAGAAAGGAGCAGAACCATGGAGTTCCTCTACCCGATCTCTCGGCAGTTCCCGTTCGACTGGGTGTGTGACCGGATCGTTCGCGAACTCGAGACGCGCAACTGGCAGGTGCCCGGCATCGCCGTGGAGTTCCATGAGTACGGTAGCGGGGAGCAAAAATTCCGCGCCGTGTCGCAAATCAAGAGCAGGGACTTCAAGCTCCGATTCGGTCGCATGCAGGGCACCCTGCCTGGCGGTCGGTGGAATGACGCCAACGCCGTGACCGAGATCATAATCCCGAGAATGGAGATTCGCGTCTACAGCGATGAGTCGGGGCCCACCTTCTATTTCTACGTCGGCACCGACTGGGAGCAGGATCGCGAGCAGTTCATGAGCGGCTCGAGAGCGAAAGTCAACTCAAGGCTCGATGGCGAACCGAGGATGTATCTTCAGTACACCGGTGGATGCGATTGCCATAGCGGTAGCCAGAATCACACCCATCGGGGCCGGCGCTCACCACTTCTCGTTCACACCAACGATCTGGGACGCGAGTACGATCCCGAGGGCAACGAGCCGAAGTTCTTCCGCACCGATCGGGTGATGGTGGAGTTCGAGCAGTACCTCGAAAGGGTCGCGCTGTATACGATCGTGTCGTACCCGATCCCGCAAGAATCGGTCGACATGTTCGCTGTGCCCGCGCCGGTTCCGTTCCCCGAGTCCGTTGGTCCGCTTTTCTGCTTCGGCGAGCATCGCGATGCGGGGCGGATCAGGCAGGGCAAGGCGAATGCGGACAGGCTCGAGCCGGCGGACCGTTACGGCCTGTCATGCGGCGGCTATCGTCTGTTGTCGCTCGGAACGTCCAACGATGGCACCGTGCCGGAGATCGCCTACGAGGGATTTCTCTGGTGCGGTATCGGCGGGGTGACGGCGGAAATGGCGATTGATTCGCTTGAGATTCCCGGGCACAATCGATGGTCGGACCGCGAACGGTTCGTGATCCGTGTGAAACCAAGCCGAGCGAACGGAATCTACATCGCCGATCATGCGCAATACGAGAAGCGCCGGAAGGAGCTCGCGGATTCTCTCAAGGACCGCGACCGATTCACGGATGCCGAGGTCGCCGATTTTACCCGCGCGCGCGCTCGCACGATCGTTCCATTGAGCGAGTACAAGGGTGGATTCGAACAGCCGGTCGTGCTCATCGGTCGGGAGCTTTCCTTCGATGAGGTCGAGGTCGTAAGCGGACCCCACAAGGACCGTTCCGGCCACTGATCCTCAAGTAGCAACCCAAGGGTGTGTGCAGAACAATCTGCGCACACCCTGTTTTTTTATGCGGTGATAGTGTTAAATATCGTAGGCTGTTATTTCAAATCCATCGGAGGTCTATGAGCGAGTTTTCGAGATTCAAGGCGATTTCGCCGTTGGATTTTCGATATTGGGACAGAGACGCCTCGTCGCTTCTTTCTGAGGAGTATTTCATCATTCGGAAGCTCTATGTCGAGTTTGCGCTGGCAACGGTTCTTTGCCGGCGCGGGTTGATAGACAAGGCGGCATTCGATGAGATCGCGGCGGCTTGTTTTGGCGCTTCCGCAGTGACGGCCGAAGAAGTGTACGAGGAAGAACGGCGTATTGGACACGATATTCGGGCGCTTGCGAATTGTATCCAAAGGCGGGTTTCGGATCGGGCAAAACCGTACGTTCATCTGATGGCGACCTCGCAGGATATCATTGATACGGCGAATGCTTCGCGGTATTGGCAGGCCATTCAAAACCTGCTGCTTCCTCGGCTTCTTGAATTGGAATCGGCATTGATAACGATCGCTGAGCGGGAGGCGGAAACTCTACAGATCGGCCGAACGCACGGCCAGCATGCGGTTCCGATCACATTCGGTTTTGCTATGGCGGGATATGTCAGCCGTCTTGGAAATTGCATTGAAGAGATCAAAGCGCTTGCCAGCCGTATTCGGGGGAAGTTTTCGGGCGCGGTAGGCGCCTATAATGCCCTGAAGCTTTTATTTGATGACCCCGAAGTGGTTGAGAGCGAGGTGCTGGCGGAATTGGGGATCAAGCCCGCGGAACATTCCACGCAAATCGTGCAACCGGAAGCGTTGATGCGCCTGTTGCACGAAGTCGTCCTCGCCATGGGTATCATGGCGAATCTTGCGGATGATATGCGCAACCTCTCTCGTCCCGAGATCGCCGAAGTGGGTGAGGCGTTCGGTCCGGATCAGGTCGGTTCGTCTACCATGCCGCACAAGCGCAATCCCATCCATTTCGAGCGCGTGAAAAGTTTTTGGAAGATCGTGATGCCGCGATATACCACGCTTTTTCTGGATCAGTTGAGTGAACACCAGCGCGACGGTACGAATTTGGCATCGAGCCGGACATATCCCGAGGCCCTTGGTTATGCGACCTTTGCGGCGCATGAAGCGGCACAGGCAATGCGCGGACTTTCGGTGTATCGGGAAAAATGTCAAAAAAATCTCGAGTTGAGCCGGGGATCGATCATGGCTGAGCCGCTCTACGTTTCGCTTGCGGTGCACGGACATCCGGACGCGCACGAAAAAGTGCGCCAGCTGACGCTTAAAGCGGAGCGCTCGAAAAATATGCTGATGGAGATCGCCGAGGCAGATCCCGAGTTGAAACCGTATTGGGAAAAAATGACGGCGCGCCAAGAGGGTTTGTTGTTTTCCTTGCCATCTCTATCGCCGTCTCTGTATACCGGCATCGCCGCAGGAAAAGCGCGAAAAATCGCCGCCGAGTGGAAAGAAAAACTGGGATTGAAGTAAAAAAATCACGCCAACCCGAAACGGGTTGGCGTGTTCTTTTTGTGCGATCTAATGTCCGAAAAATCCGCGGCATTTGGCGTCGGGCAGGGTCCAGAGGACGATGCCGCGCTTTTTGCAATGTTCTGTAATTTCATCATCGCGCTTCGAATGGTCGGTGCGGCGCGATGCGAAGATCGTTTTCACTCCGGCATCGGCCAGAACATCAATGCCGTCGGTGAATGGGAAGAAACTATCGGAATAGGCGAGGGCGCCCGCGATCTCATGTCCGCTTCGCTTTGCGCGCTCTACCGCAAGTTGGCAGGCGCCCACGCGGTCCTGCTGGCCAACGCCGTTTCCAATAAGTTTTCCATTTTTCACAAGCGCGACCGTGTTACTGTTGGAGGTCGAGCCGGTGGCCCATGCAAGGATGAAATCGCGATCATCATATTCGAGGATTTCGCCCGTCATTTGAAGCTCAGGGTCGTCAAGATCCAGAACGTAGGTGTAATTTTGCTGGACAAGCATGCCGCCGCGTACATAGCGGCTTCGGCATGTCGTATCGAGCGACGTGTCGGAAAGCCGAGCAAGAGCAGGATTTGCGAACATTCGGCATTTGCCGTTTCTGCGCACAAGGATTTTTTGGGCTGCTACAGTGAATTCTGGCGCCGCGACACCATCGAGGATTCGGCGTTCCTTGGAAAGGTAAGTAGCGAGGAATTGGGCGTTATCGGCATAAATCGGAAAATTCACGATGACGAATCCGCCAAAGAGCGCAAGCGGATCGCAGTCAATCATCATGCGGATTGCATCAATTGACATGTTTGCGATTGCCGCTCCGCACGGATTTCCGTGTTTGATGCCGACTGCGATCGCCGGTACCCGATCGAGAATTTTTGAGAAGGCCGCCGCGATGTGGGTGATGGTTTGGAGCGCGCGGTCGAGGTCGGTGAATGTGTTGTAGCTCGGTTCTTTTCCTTCAACGAGCTCGAATTGGTGGAGCGCCAGCGGGTCGTCCGTGAGCGCTGGTACGTATTTCGCACCTTCCTGCCACGGATTTTCTCCGTATTTTAATCTCAATTCCGTCATGATGCCTCCCAATATGTGAAAGTTTCCGCAATAAATGTATCATGCCAAGCGCGTTCCGGCAAGGGAAGTGATACACTGGAATTAACTACGCTTTGTTCCTTGAGAGGCGATTCCCATGAAAAAAATCGGCATTCTCATGGTTCTTGCTTTTATTGCGATCGTTGGCATCGGCGCATATTTTTATACTCCGTCTCCGGATGGCGAATACGATGACAATAATGTGTTGGTCGATCCGGCGGCGATGGATATCGAGCGCATCAAAGCATCGGTGGTCCGCATCGTTTCCGCGACGATGTTCGAGACACAGGACGGCGCGCATTATCCCGATAGCCGGTCCGTGAGTGGGACGGTCATCGCGGGGAAATATATCCTTACGGTCGCGCATGTGGTTGCGCCGGATGGCGAGTTCACGGTCAACGTGCCTTTTCAAGGCCCCGTAACGATGCCTGCAAAAAAAATTTCCGAGTGGTTTTTTCTGTGGTATGCGCATCCGGGCATTCCCATAAAATTGATCCACGCCGATCGCGCAAAAGATTACGCGATCTTCGAATTACCGGACGGAATCGCGATCCCCTCATTCCCTTACGTGATAGGGAAGAGCGCGGATTTGAACGTCGGCAATTTTTTGTATGTATTCGGGTATCCGTTGAGCTTAAGCGATATCAACGTGCGCCCTGGCATCGTGAGCGGACTCTCTTTGCCGTTCGAATGGAATCCACCGGGCGCAGAGCTTCTGCGGGACGATTTTTTCATGGTTTCGAACGGCATCATTTCCGGAGATAGCGGAGGGCCGCTCGTTGCGATCCGCGATGGCACGTACGAATTTGTCGGCCTCTCTTCCAGCAATGCCGATCCGTATGTCATTTTGGGCGCCGCTGGACGGATCGACGGGATCCGCGAGGCGATCCTGAACGATTGTCTAGAGTGTCCGGATGATCTGAAAAGTTTTTTCGGTGCGGAATTCCCCGGTCCTTAGGATTTTGAAGCCGAGCCCGTCCCGCATTTTCCGAGAAAATGCAGGGCGGGTTTTATTTTTTGAAAAATCTGGTATAGTGGGGGGCGAAAGCGAGAATAGTTTAATGGTAGAATAGGAGTTTTCCAAACTCTTGGTGGGGGTTCGATTCCCCCTTCTCGCACAAAAACAAAAACTAGCGCCAAAAAAAGAAATCCACACCTTGACGGTGTGCGTGTGTTTTCCATACTACACTCATTGCGATGATCACCAAACGATTTCATTGGATCTTTGACGCGATCGACATCGACGGCGCATTCACGAATGACGATGTTCACTTACGTAGGGTCCTCGCCGATCTTGCCGATATTTGCAGCATGAAGATCGTGGGAGGACCGTGGGTCGTAAACGGCGTTCCCGAGAACCCGGGTCTCACCGCTATTTGCATCGTGGATTTTTCGCATATCTCCATTCACACCTTTTCCCGTCCGCGCGAGATCTGCGTGGATGTTTTTTCCTGTAAATCGTTTGACCCCGAAAAAGTGCGCGACTATTTGCTGAATGCATTCCGCGCGAACGCGAGTACTATCCGGTACGTCGAGGTCGCCTATCCCGCGTGAATCAAAAATAATCTCAGCCGATCATTTTACCGCTATCCCAGACGATATCGAAGATCTTCTTCATCGCATTCGCAAAATCGCCGTCCTCAACGATGAAGCCGAACAATTTTTTATAATTGATGACGAATAGCCGGTTGCCGTAGATCCCGATCTCGACTTCCGAATTGAATATTTCGAACGGCAGGAGGCGGGTTTCCCGCAGTTCCTCTTTATCCCGTTTTTTAAGTTGCAGCATCTCTGGCGATAATTGCCCGATGACGCGCACATGTTTATTCAATGCGAGGCGCCGCGCGATGAATTCACGGCTCAATTTTTGATTCTCGATGCTCAAGAATCGCGGAGTGGTGAATGCGACCATTTCTCCTTCATATCGCAACGAATCGTCATTGATCTGGTCGATGCCGCGGAGGCCTTCATAGTAAAACATCGCCGGTTTTTGGCCGGACGTATTGTAAACGGCATTCAGTTGCGGCAATACCTTTTTTATTTCTGCGGCATATTCCTCCTGTATTTCGAGTAGCCGCTTCGGCTCCGTGGCGGCGAACAGACGCTTGGAGCCGCGTTTCACCTGTCGCATAAGGCCGATATTGATCAGGCGTGCCGACAGGTCGTAAAAATACGTCCTTTGAATACCGGCCTTTTTTGCGATTTCCTGTGCGGACGCCGTTCCGAGCTCTAGATTCGCCAGGTAGATCGCCGCCTCCTTTTCATCAAGACCGAAATGCTTGAAAACTCGCTTTATATCCATAAATGTTGTTATTTTCTTACAACATTTATTATATAAAAACGGCTTAAAATAAGCAAATTCCAGACACGGGTTGTAAAAATGTTAATAAATCATTGACATTCTCGCGTTTTTTTGCTAGTGTTGCGGCAGATTCAAAACTCCAAGGGAGGCACTGCTCATTGAGAGATTGAGAGCGAAAAAGGAGGTTTTGTATGGATATCCTTTTTATTCAGCCGTGGGACCGCCCATGGGATGACTCCGGATATGTTGCCCGGAGGCGGAAAATGTACCTTTCCCGTGCGCAATTCGAAGTCGGCGTGCAGGTTCCGGACAAGTACTCGTTCGGGCATCTGGACCTGAATCTGGAAGTACGGGCCGGTAAAAGCGTCGAAGATGCCGTCGCTGAAGCTGTGGCGGAATACCGGCCGCGCCTTGTCATGCTCACGATGCCTGTGTACGTGCTCGGCGGGCAGATCGGGCGCATCATTGGGGCGATCGAGAAGAGCGTTCAGGCACCCCCGATCATCTTGGGGGGAGGTGAAATCGCGCTTATTCACGATCTGCCGCTTCGGTTGTGGCCGCAGATAACCTGCTGCTACAACGGATTCGGTGCGGAGCTTCCGGAGCTCATCGAGGCATGCCTTTCAAGGCGCCATCCGAAGATCGCGGGCGTCTACTGGCGGGGCGAGTCGCACAGAGGGACCACGAGAGGCGCGGCGTTCCTGATCGATGGCTATAGCGCGGAGGACTTCTATACTGCATGCGGCCGGCTTAATTTCGATCAATATCTCGCGCGGATCCGAGCTCAAAACGTACAGCCGATGGGTATTGTCGAGATGACCAGAGGATGCTCGTTCCGCTGTGATTTCTGCGCGATCAACGGAGCGAGAATGGGATTCCATGTTCGCTCTCCGCAAACGGTAGTGAACGAAATGCGGTTTTTGGCGGAGCGGGGCATTGATTATCTGCACATCATTGACCCGACATTCGGACTTGACCGTGAGGCCGCCTGCGCGCTTTTGCAGGAACTCGCGCATTTTCACGCCGAGCAACCGGCCGTCGGCATCGAAATACTGACGCGGCCCGAATTGGTGACGGAACCCTATGCCGATGCGCTCAAGCGCGCCGGCATTCGGCGGTGCGCGATCGGCATGGAAACGATGGAAAAACAAGACCTCGGGGGCGTTCATAAAACGCTCTGCCCGAGCAAAACGGAGCAGGCGGTGTACCGGCTTGCCCTGCGCGGCATTCAGACAAAGCTCTTTCACATCGTTTTTCCAAATCGGTTTTCGGAAGCCACCATCGCGTTTTTTTCGGAGCTTTCGCAAGACGGCGTGCCGTTCGTCATCCAGACATCGTTTCTGCGTCAGCTTCCGGATCGTCTGTCGGCGCATCCGTTCATCACGCAAGACCAGACCGTCTATGTTCCGCGAAAGGATACGCCGGAACAATTGATGGAATGGATGCTCGCCAATCAGGCGTTCCCCTCTATGGATCTGGGAGATCGGGGGGATGCGGTCCTGCGGAAAGCGATCCGGACGGCGATGAAAAGGGGCAAGCCCCTCGAATCCCTGTTTTCCGCGAAAAGAGAAAAGCGGGAATGGACGCTCCGAAGCGGGTGGGGGGAACGGTACCGGTATGTCCACCGCGGCGGATTTTCCGTCGCCCAAAACATGAACTGAAAGGAGACGCAGCCATGTGGCAGAAACTCTGCGCAACGATTTGCGAATTCCTCTCTTGTCGCAAATCATCTCGGTCAACCGAAGAGAGGAGTGAATAGGAGAAGCGCCATGAGACACTTTCTTCGCTGGATCCTCGAGCTCTTCGGCTACAGACCCCCTCAACCCAACGGGGAGAGGTTGGAGCTGAGGGATGAGCGGGTCGAGTAGCAACGTGAACGGCTTCCGATGAAAATCGGAAGCCGCTTTTTATTGGCGGAGAGATTTTTAGAAAACAAAAAAGCTGACGAGGATGGCGCCGACGATGGCGGTGCCCACGAGGTTCGGCCAGAAAATTTTCCGGTCGCCGATGAGCCACCCGTAGAGCATATAGCTTCCCCACGTCCATACGGAGAGCAGGATCATCACGAACGAAAGTCCGGCGGTGCTGTGATTTTTGATGATGAGACGCAGTTGGTCGGAATAGCCGAACGCCGCCATCAGAAGCGTGGAAGCGAATGTGGACCAGCGGATGATATCGAGAAATTTCACGATAGAATTATCCTATCAAAAAAATAATGGGTTGACAGACATGCGCGGTTTGATAGTGTGATGGTGGCTTTGAAGCAGGTTCCTTTTCAAGGAGAGGAAGCGGTATGAAAAACTTCGTTACGGTTGCGTTTTTCGCATTCTTGCTCATGGTCCCGTTCGGCGCGTTCGCAGAGCAGGAAACTCCGGCAAACAGCGGTCCTTCGCCCGACGAGATGTATCAAATGGTTGCGATGCACTACACGAAGCACGTCGCTCCCATGGTGGGAGAGGCCGGCGTGGAAAAGCTTCGCACGGAAGTCGCACGCTACCCGTTCCACGGAGTCGGCATTTCCATCATGCCCCCCGACGACCTCGCCAGAGTCAAGATTGCAGGTCTGTGGAAGGGTTCGCCCGCGATGGTGGCCGGACTTCATACGGGGGATTGGATCGTTGCCGTCAACGGCCAAGCGTGTTCGGATTCGGGCGACAAATGTATCAGATCAGTAGTGGATAGCATTCGCGAGGCCCCGGAAACATTCGTACTCGAGGTTTTGCGCAGCCTCGAAAAACTTTCGTTCACGTTGACGAAGGCGATGATCGGCGAGGAAATTCCGAAACTCGCCGCCCCCCGTATGGCCGAATGGAACGCTTCCATCCGCGCGCAGGAAAACGCTGCCAGGGAATTCGTGACCAGAATGGTCGCGTCCGCCGGAAACCCCGACGAATTGAGAGCGCGCTCCGCGGAACTCGGCGCCTTGACCCAAGAGGTCAACAAGCCGTTCACTGAATTTCAAAAAATCGTGGATTCCTATTTGATTCGCGAGTAAGCGAAACCAAACAAGTCCCGACCCTGTGTCGGGATTTTTTATACCAAAAACGAGCGGCTAAAACCGCTCATTTTTATACGGCAGAAAAATTTTAAGAATCACTTCACCGCGTCCTTCAATCCCTTGCCGGCTTTGAATTTTGGGGCCCGGGTTTCCGGAACATGGACGGCTTCGCCGGTCCGCGGATTGCGCGCGGTCCGGGCCTTGTTGGTTTTTACCAGGAATGTTCCGAAGCCCGAAATGGAAACCTCGCCGCCGCCGCGAAGCGTATCGGCGATGGTATTAAAAACCAAATCGACGAGCTCTTCGGTTTGCTTTTTCGTGCCCCCCATTTTTTCATGGATGGCGTCCACAAATAGCCCTTTGTTCATGGTTCCTAGAAGCTAAATGATAATGTGAGTTCACACTAGCATGTTTCACGCCGTGTTTCTACCGCGCGTATTCAACCGCACGGGTTTCGCGGATGGCGTGCACTTTGATCTCGCCTGGGTACTTCAGTTCCTGCTCGATGCGATTCGCGATATCCCGCGCGATCTTTTTCATTTCAAGATCGGAGATCTTTTCCGGCGTGACGAAAATGCGGATCTCGCGGCCGGCCTGGATGGCATAGGCCTTTTCGATTCCGTCGAACGACAGGGAAATGCGTTCAAGATCTTCGAGACGCTTTAAATAATTTTCCGTGCTGTCGCGGCGCGCCCCCGGGCGGGACGCGGAAAGCGCGTCCACCGTTTGCACGATGACCGATTCGAGCGTTTCGTACGGATATTCCTCATGATGCGATTGCATTGCCTGGACGACCTTATGGTCCACATTGAATTTTTGAAGGATGCGCCGGCCGATCTCGACATGCGTTCCCTGAATTTCGTGGTCCACGGCTTTACCGATGTCGTGAAAAAGCGCGCCTTTTTTGGCGATCGCGACATCCGCGCCGAGTTCGCCCGCAAGCATGCCGGCGAGGTGCGTCATTTCAACGGAATGTTGTAAAACGTTTTGGCCGAAACTGGTGCGGAACCGCAAACGGCCCAAAAGCATCGTGAGGCGCGGGTCCACATCAAAAATGCCGACCTCGTAGAGTGCCGCCTCGCCCGCTTCCTTGATCATTTTCTCGACTTCGGCTTTTGCTTTTTCCACCATTTCCTCAATGCGCGCGGGCTGGATGCGGCCGTCGAGGATCAAATTTTCGAGCGCGATCTTTGCCGTGTGGCGCCGCACCGAATCGAAACTTGAAATGACAATGGCGCCTGGCGTGTCGTCCACAATGACCTCAACGCCCGCGGCGCGTTCGAGCGCGCGGATGTTGCGGCCTTCTTTTCCGATGATCTTTCCTTTGATGTCTTCGGTCGTGATCGCGACATTCGTGGTCGTCAGTTCCGATGCCGTGGACGACGCGAGGCGCTGAATGATCGCGGCCAGGGTTTCACGTGCGCGTTGTTCGAGCCGTTCGTTTCCGAAGTTTTCTACTTTTTGGATGCGCGCCAGAATATCGGATTCGTACTGTTGTTCGACGCTTTTTAACAGTTCTTCTTTGGCTTCTTCTTTGGAAAGCGCGGAAAGTTTTTCGAGTTCTTTTTGTTTTTGGGTTTCGATGGCAACAAGCGCGTCCGCTTTGGCGCGCACGTCCTGTTTTTGTTTTTCGAGCGTTCGGGTTTCCGTTTCGAGCGCCGAGCGCCGTTTTTCAATGGCTTCGTCTTTTTGCGCAACGCGTTCTTCCAATTTACGGAGCGCCATTTCGCGCTCTTTTTCATCGCGCTTCGCTTGTTCGAGGATCTCGCCGGACTTTGTCTTCGCTTCGTCTAAGGTCTTTTGTGCATCCCCTTTAGCGTCGAGCAGGAGCTGCTTGATCTTGAGTTCGATGGAGTTGCGTTTCTCGAGGCCGATGATATGGCGCGCAATATAACCGATGATTGCGCTCCCGACCACCGCCGCAAGAAGCGTCGGTGTGAGAAATGACATAAATAAGTGACGGACGTTTCATAATAAATGAATAAGCAATGACGGATTTAGTATATCAAACGATGCCAGAAATGTAAAGGGTCGGGCGTTTATCGTACAATAAAAGAATGCCTTATAAACCGGTCGTTCTGGCGGTCCTCGACGGATTCGGCGTGAATATCGGCTCGCCCCAGTCCACATGGAAATATGCGAAACGCCCGACGTTCGAATTGCTCGAAAAGCATTGCCCGTTCACGGTCTTGCAGGCGTCCGGCACGGCCGTCGGTCTGCCGTGGGGGGAGGAGGGGAATTCCGAGGTCGGGCACCGGACCATGGGCGCGGGGCGCGCCATCTACTCGCACCTTCCGCGGATTTCGCTTGCCATCGAGGACGGCAGTTTTTTCTCGAATCCGGCGTTCGCAAAGGCGGTCGGACACGTTCAAAAAAACCGGTCGCGCCTGCATGCGATGGGGCTTTTTTCCTCGGGATCCGTGCATGCGCATGCGGACCATCTGTATGCCATGCTCGAGCTGGCCAAGCGTTCCGGTATTTCCGAGATGTATCTGCATCTTTTTACGGACGGCCGGGATGCGCCTACCGATGAGGCAGCCGAATGGTTCAAAGCGCTCGAAAAACGGCTGGTTTCGGATTACCCGTTCGCGAGGATCGCCTCGGTCATCGGCCGCCACTTTGCGCTCGATCGCGATGGACATTGGGACTTTATTGAAAAAACCTACCGTCTGCTGACCGAGGGAAAGGGGATGCCCTATGCGCATCCCTCGCTCCATATCGAATCGAATTATGTCAAACACATCACGGACGAGTTCGTGGAGGCTGGGTTTTTGGAAGAAAATGGCAGGGCCGTCGGACGCATCCAAAAAGGGGACGCCGCCCTGTTCATGGATTTTCGCGAAGACAGCGCGCGCGAACTCACCTCGGCGTTCGCGCTCGACGGATTTGATCAGTTCGCGCGCCGCAAAATTTCCGATCTTTTTTTCGTTACCATGACGGAATACGACCGGTCGTTTCCTGTGGCGGTCGCGTTCCCGATGCTCGGGATCGAGTGGCCGCTCGCGCGCATCGTATCCGATGCGGGGCTCCGCCAGCTCCATATTGCCG
>JACOVJ010000029.1 GCA_016177385.1 Candidatus Niyogiibacteriota bacterium | reverse complement strand
GGTGGAGGTTGGGCCGCAGTTGCGTTTGCAATCCCCAGATTGCACAGCGCGAATGACTGTTTTTTCGCAATTGATGTATGAAGGCCGAGTGAGCCGGCGACGGGGTTATCTTTTTACTCTTAAAAACGATCAAGTATATCGGCGCGGTGCATGGCTGAACGAGAAATCCCTTGGCGTAAATTCCACAGTCAACTCGAATGAGAGCATTCTCTGGCTATCCCCCGATCCGTATGAACTTTTTGTGTTCGTTAAGCGATCCTAATTTTTACAGCGATCCGCGCTCATTGGAGCGCGGATTTTTTTATAGTTTTCCACTTTTAATTTTCTCCTGGATCTCTCTCAACTTCGTATTGAAAAAATGGAGATTGTGGAAGGTCAGTAACTCGAGCGGGGTGATTTCGCGGGCGCGCAATAAGTGGTGAATGTAGGAGCGCGTGTAGGTTTTGCAGACGGCACAGGCGCAGGCCGGGTCCACCGGCTTTTTATCTTTTTCAAACGAGCGCTTCATCAAGTCGAGCATGCCTTTTCCCGTGTAGGCGATGCCTCGGCGCGCATAGTGTGTCGGCGTAATGCAATCAAATGTGTCCATTCCTGCGCGGACGGCGAGTTCAATATCCTCGGGATAACCGACGCCCAAGAGGTGGCGCGGTTTTTGTTCCGGCAATTCATCCGCGACCCAGCCCAACATTCGCGACATTTCCTTTTTATCCGCGCCGAATTCGCCGCCGATGCCGAATCCGTCAAAGGGGAGCGCGCCGATGAACCGCGCGCTTTCTATTCGCAAATCCTTGAAGCGGCCGCCCTGCATGATGCCGAAAAGCGCCTGCTTCGGGTCGTGTTCTTTCAAGCTAATTTTGGCCCAGCGGTGGGTTTTATCCATCGAGCGCTTCATATACTCGCGCGTGGCCTGCGGCGGCGGACACTCGTCGAACGCGAAAATGATATCCGCGCCGAGCGCTTTTTGGATGCGCATGGACTCCTTCGGTCCGATGAAGAGTTCCTTACCATCAATATGCGAGCGAAAGCGCACGCCGTCCTCGCCGATTTTTAAAAGTTTCGGTTGGTCTTCTTTTTTAACTTGGAAGCGAGGCTTCCAAGTCGCCGGATTCTTTTTTAATGTTTTTCCGGTGCCCAAATCCTTGCCGAAGCCAAAACTAAAAACTTGGAATCCGCCCGAATCGGTCATTAAGGGCCGCGGCCAATTCATAAAATCGTGCAGGCCGCCGTGCGCCGCGATGATTTTCTCATTCGGGCGCAAATGTAGGTGATAGGTGTTGGCGATCAACAGCTGCGTGCCGGTTTCCAAAACGCGCTCCGAGCTCAACGCCTTGACCGTTGCCTGTGTCGCCACGGGCACGAATGCCGGCGTTTCAATATCACCGTGCGGCGTTCGCAACAGCCCAAGGCGCGCGCGGCTTTTGCGGGATTTTTTGAGGATTTTGAACGAAATCATGTCGGGTTAAAATAACCCGAAATTAAACGAGAGTCAAGTTCGCGCAATGCTAGAGCGCGATCCGTACGAGCGCGCTTTGGTCAAGGATGTAAATAGCGTCGCCTACGCGCGCGAGCGATGGGTCCGCGCCTTTATACACCGGCTGGAAATTTTGCGTGCCGCGGCTGTCGAGTTCGAGCGCGAAGACGCTGTTTTCGGTCGCGAACAGGATCACGTCATCGCGCGACGGATAAAACGCGATGCCATGGAGAGGCGAGCGGGATTGGAAAACGATTTTCTTTTGCTGGTCTAGGTAATAGGGAAGCGGAGAAGTCGCCAGCCACTCGATCCAAATGTGCTGGTTTTGATCCCACCAGATCTCGGTGCGGCCGCGTTCGTCCTTCGCGAGTCCGTAGCGCGGGCCGGTTGGGGTCGTGGTCGCAAGCGCGTCCGCGTTCCGGATGGCGGTGAGCGCGGTTTTGTATTCGGCCGCGGCCTTGGTAACCGGCGTTCCTTCAACGGTTTGCGGCACCAGAAGCGCGCGCGCTTCCACGACCGTACTGCCTTTTATCAGCAGATTTTTTGTCCACGGCCAGTAGCCGTCTTTGGCGACCAGCACCGAGTAGGTTCGCGGCGTCAGGTTTTGAATGAGCGTTCCCGATTGCAGAAAATTCGTCTCGCGCTCGAGGTCACCGTCGAGATAGACCTTGCTTCCGGATTCGGGGACCGCAATAAAAAGGCCGCCGGTCCGTTCAATATCGAATCCGGACGTGATGCGCCAGCCGGTCGCGTAAAAAAGCACGGGCGGCGCAATAATCACAAAAATCGCGATGGAAAGCCAAAAAAGCCGCGTTCGTGCGCTGTAAGTCATCGCCTCGATTATATAAGATAGAATGGATTATGCAAAAGTGGCTCGTGGGCGTGGATGAAGCCGGCAGAGGCCCGTTCGCGGGGCCGTTGGTTTTGGCGCTTTTCATTGCGCCCGCGCGCCGAGCGCCGAGGCTTTTTCGCGGCATCCGCGATTCCAAGAAATTGAGCGCGTTGCGGCGCGAGGAATGGTTCGGGCGATTCAAAGATGATTCCCGCGTGTTTTTCCTGTCGGCGGCCGTGGCGCCGCAGACACTTGACCGGTGGGGGGTTACCCGCGCGATCCGGCGCGGCATGCGGCGGCTCTTTTGCCGCGCTTTGGAGCACCCGGCGCTTGCGGCAAAATCCGGCGCAACCGTACTGCTCGACGGCAGTTTGTTCGCGCCTCCCGAATATCCTCAAAAAACCATCATCAAAGGCGATGAGAAAGTTCCCGTCATTGCGGCGGCATCCATTATCGCGAAGGTCCGGCGCGACAGATACATGGTCCGTCTTGCAAAAAAGTTCCCGCAGTACGGGTTCGAGATCCATAAGGGCTATGGTACGAAAATGCACCGCGAGCGCATCCGTACGCATGGCCTTTGCGACGCGCACCGCCGGTCGTATTGCGCGAAGTATGCGAATTAACCAATACACTAAACATACGCTATAGCGCATGTTTAGTGTATGAACCGCTTTGTGGAAATTTGAAGTGAATTGATTTTTCGGGCGGAAAGCGTAGAGTAGCGCGAGAGGCTTAACACTAGGAGGAAGTCCTATGGCGCTCGAATCGACCGGACGGTGGTGTACGGCGTGCGGCGGAATGGTGATGAAAAACACGTATCGCGTGCAAGACGGCCCGCTGATCTTGGGGCCCGGCAACAGAAGCCACGAAGAAACGGAATATCATTGCGGCCAATGCGGCGTCGTGTACAAATTTCCGCCGCCGGAGACGATCTCCAAAAAACCGGCCGCGGAAGCCCCGCCCTCTCATAATGTCCAGTCATAGCCCGGTCCCGCCTTGGCGGGATTTTTTTATGGGTTTGACGCCGGGCGAAAAATCAGGTATCTTTGGGTTATGGTCAATCGGATGCGCTCGACGCGCTCGCATACGGGAAACCGCCGCTCGCACCACGCGTTGCGAGCGCAGACGTTCGCTGTATGTCCGAAATGCCACGCCAAAAAGCTCCCGCAATTCGCCTGCCCCAATTGCGGCGCCTACAAGGGGCGGCAGGTCGTGGACGTATTCGCGAAGCTTGATAAAAAAGAGCGCAAGAAAAAAGAAAAAGAGCTTGCGGCTCAAGAAGCGGAGAAGCCGATGGATGCCGCCGCACTCTCCCAGCATACGCATTAGCGGCTCTGTTCGTTCCTCCCGTACCTTAAATTCAATTCCATGGCCAATCGGCACTTATCTCGCAGTATCGCAATGCAATCCCTCTTTGAATGGGATTTCGGCAATCACAAGGATTCCGAGATCGAGGGGATCCTTATGCGCAATATGAACGAATTTGCGCCGGGTCTCGATGACGGCGGATTCGCCCGTTCACTCGTGGACGGCGTGTTGAAAAAGCACAAAAAACTCGACGATATCATCGAAAAAGCGGCGCCCGAATGGCCCATCAGCCAAATTGCGATCGTTGACCGCAACGTTTTGCGGATCGGTCTGTACGAACTTTTGTTCGGAGACCATAAAGAAGTTCCGCCCAAGGTTGCGATCAATGAGGCAATCGAGCTTGCCAAAAGTTTTGGCGGCGATTCGTCCGGCCGGTTCGTGAATGGGGTCCTCGGCACGGTGTACCGTGAAATGGGGGAGCCCGGAAAAGACGATACCGGCAAGAAGAAAAAAGTCACCGATCCTTCCAAGCTTCCGGTGGAAGCGCTCGGCGGTGCGGTTGTTTATCGTAAAGACGACGGCAACCTGTGGTTTGCGTTCGTGCACGACGTATTCGGTTATTGGACGCTTTCCAAGGGACATCTGGAGGTCGGCGATTCGACCGAATCGGGGACGCTGCGCGAATTGCGGGAGGAGCTCGGCATCAAAAATTTAACGATCAAAAAGGAACTCGGTGTGAACGAGTACATCGCATCCGATCCGCAAAAAGGGCCGGTGCGTCGCCGCGTCACCTATTATCTGGTGGAAACGCCGGATGTGGAATTGACGCTCGGCACCTCGGGGGGGCTCGACGATGCGCGGTGGTTCAAACCGAATGAGCTGGGGGAACTTAAAATGTATGACGACATCCGGCCGCTGGTGGAGCGTGCACTCGGGGAAATAAAATAATGATGACGAATTTCGAAAAGTTCGCAAAAAAACTCAAAGTATCGTTCCAAAATCCCGCGCTTCTTGCCGAAGCGCTGACGCATCGTTCGTACATCAATGAAAATCCGTCCTGGCCCTATCCGCATAACGAGCGCCTGGAATTTTTGGGCGATGCGGTTTTAGAGCTTGTGGTGACCGACCACTTGTTCCGGAGTTTTCCGGATAAGCC
>JACOVJ010000028.1 GCA_016177385.1 Candidatus Niyogiibacteriota bacterium | reverse complement strand
GGCGAACGCATGTTGTCGCCTACGATTTATAGCGGATGTCGCACCGGTGAAACTGGTCGTTCATCATCTTGTCGAGCGATAAATGCACGAGCCAAGGGATATTCGTGAGGGTATGCGCGGGCAACAGGTGGACCGGATGCCATTCCACGTGTTCGTCGGTTTTGGTCACGGCATCGTTTGTATCGCCTGCATAGCGCAACCCGTACACATCCACGACCCAATTTTCACCCTGCATCGCCCCGACCGCGACCCAATCCTCTTTTTTGGTCTGGAGCCCCGTTTCCTCAAAAACCTCCCGCACCATGCAATCCGCGCTTTCTTCGTCCGGCTCGATATGACCGCCGACCCCGTTTAATTTCCCCTTTTGCCATTCGGGACGATTTTTGTGGATGAGCAACACCTTATCGAGCGCCTGATTGAAAACGAACCCAACGGTGTATTTTTTCATAAATTAAATAGATTAGAGCTCGTTTCGAAACTCAAAGGCGAGCGCGTGCCATGAAAAAGGGCTTTCGGAGCGCGACGGCGCGAGAACGAGCCGATTTTTCAGTAGAAAAATACGGCGCACTTTTTTTGTGGCATGCGTGAGGCCGGTTTCGAAATGAGCTCTACCCGACTTCCGCATTATAGCACCTCCCGCAGAGCACGCTCGCAACTTCCTTCTCGGTGTATTTCGATAAGAATTTCTTCCCGCATCGAGAACACACCCGTTCATGCTGTTCCATATTCTTCATCCACAGCTGAAATTTCTCCCGAATGCGGCATTGCGGACACTCGCGCGGCAAGGGCACATTCATCTCGCGCAAAAAGGCGAGCTCCATGGGAATCACTTTGAATCCCTTGCCACACGCCGCGCATTCGATGACTTCCTTGAGAACGGAATCCGGCGCGTCCTTAATATGGTCGGGGAGCGCCTCGGCTTTTACGGTTGTCGCGTATTCGCGCTTTTCCTCCTCCCGCCACCGGTATCCCTGCGCCTCGATATCATTTTTCGACAGCGGGAAAAAATTCTGCGCCAGCGTTTCATTATACCCGTGAGGAGACAATTCGATGGGAAAAAATTCGCCGTACCGATACAGCCGCCCTTTAGCATCCCGATACGGATTCTTATTCATGTCGTCCTTTATTTTTAAAACGAGTTTTTCATATTCCTCTTTCGGATACCGCTTGTTTAAAACACTGTATTCTCCTTTTTTCATTCCCACGCACCCGAAACAGTGGTTGCTCTCGGTGACAATTTTGCAATACTCGAGATCCATACACCCGATGCCGCACTCTTGCGAAAATTTTATCTCCGAGGCCTGCGTACCGGCCGTAGACGTCTCATACGACAACGACAACCCGTCGCCCCACCCTGTCGCATCATAAAGTTCGCTGTTTTTCACCGGATCAATCATCTGAATATACCGGCTATCCTCGGTCTGATTAACCTGAAATGAATCTTTTACATTCCGCGAATCATAAATATGAACACCGCGACAATTCACATTCCGGTCGCCGAATTCCGCTTTCGGCGTCTGTGTCGCCCAAAACGCTTCCGCCTCCGCTTCCGCTTTTTTGTAGGCAGTGTACGAACCGAGATCGTATCGCGCACGCTCCCGTTCGTATTCTTTTTTGGTTAATTGCGTATTTTTTATGCAGTACTTTTTGTTTTTCATGCTGGCGCACGCAAAACAATCTTGACAATTCACGCAATCTTTCAAAAAATAACTATTCAGCGATTCAATGACATAACTGCGCAACCCGATACACCGGCTGCATTTCCATGCGTGCATGGAATCATACAACTGCTCGGTCTGCATGCAGGCCGAGGAATCCAGCAGCGATTTGCTGTTTAAAAGATAAAATCCGTAGGCGCAATCCTCATCATAATTTGCGTGAAAAATAAAATAGCAATTCTTGAGATTGCCCGCATCATTCGTGTACGGTGAATTTTCGAGCGTGGTGGTATCTATCGACAAACCAAGAAGCGGAACAACGTGGAACAATTCATTCCACTGCTCCAAAAACGGGCGCGAGGAATCGTATTCTTTTGCGTATTGAAAGGAATCCCATTTATCCGACCACCAGCATTTTGGACAATACACCGTGTACGGCGCATCCGGCGCGTACACCGACATCACATTTTTCTTGCACAGATCACACGGCCGCTTATAGAGAAAAAATAAATTGATCCACGCCAAGCGCCGCTCGAAGCGGCATGACGGACAAAAGGTCGGCGGCGGGACTTTTATTTTTTCGTAAAACTCAAAATCCTCCGGCTCGATGACAAATGACGCTTTGCAATTCTGACACGTTTTGGTTTCCGAGTTCCCTTGAAACGTCATCCGTTTGAAAAATGTTTATTTAAGAATGCCCGGCCGGATCCAGATTTTAGATATTTTTCAAAATTAAATGCAGTATATTTATTTTGAAAAGCAAAATAACAATGGAGTTGAATGGGTAAAATATCTTTTGTTGCTAAAATTCTTCTTTCTCGGTGTCGATTCAATCTATCTTTGAGGTTGTTGGTGCAACCCGTATATGTTTTGCCATTGTTGCATTTTAAAATGTAAACATAATGCATAAACTACTCGCCTTCGCGAATCTCTAGCGGCCTTCGGCCGCCATAGCTTCGCTTCGGCGAAGCGAAGGCGGCCCCGACGGGATTTGAACCCGTGTACCGAGCTTGAAAAGCTCGTGTCCTAGGCCAGGCTAGACGACAGGGCCAAAATCTCCTCCATCCTAGCAAAATCAGGGCTTGACACAACCCCTCTTGACAGGGTCTGTAGGTTTGCTATACTGGAGGCCTCCCAGCTCGAAACAGACCCAGAGTTCCAGTAGGGTACGGCGAGCTGGAACTCCAACAGTTCTTTCCACATACGGAGAAACCGCCATGACCACGCACTCGCGCTACGGTCCCGGGACCAACTCCCTGGATTACCACGACAGCGACATGAGCTTTACCGGCACGACCTTCGCGGGCGCGTCGATCCAGGCCACGGCCTGATCGTCGACGGCCGGCGAGTACCGGCAGCAAGATATCCTGCGCAAGCGGATTCGACTTGCTGCCGGCGGCACCCGTTCTGCCAGAACAGGCCAAGCTGCAACCCTGTCCGCGCGTTCTCGGCATAGCGCCGGGTCACCACGCGCACCCCGTTGCTCCTGGGGGAAGTTAGGAGCGCCACGCGATTTCACGGAGTACGAGGCATCCGGCCTGAAAAGAGCTCTCGAGAGGGCTCCAGGCCAACCAGCCCGATAACTCTGCGATTTCGCGCCGCCCTCTTCAGCCCTACGGCTGATGGGGTCCCAACGGATGGCGCTCGTCCACGTCGGCAATGCGCCACACCCGGGCGCCAACCTGGGTCTGCCGCGCCGCAAGCGAGCGCATGTTTTGCGGGGATGAGATGATGAACCCCGCGCGATCGGGCGGCACACAGTGTCCGGCCGGCACTCACCGCCAATGCGCTCATGCCGGGCGCCATCCCGAGGGATTTTTTCCGACAACCCGGCGGCAACCGATCGGATAACCGAAACGAGGCCGCCCCCAACCCGCCGTTGGCCAGATGCTCGATAAAGAATACGGGCATTCAGGTGAGGCGTCCCCGCGCCTTGGCATCTAGCCAACTGCGGTTTCCCAAAGTGAAGTTCTGAAGTTTCTCTTAACAGCGCCCCCATCTGACATCGTCAGGTTGGGGGTTTCTTTTTTCCATGGAACAAAATTTCGTATTTAGCATTTTCGATATATCTCTGACATACACTTAACTTACGCTATAGCGTAAGTTAAGTGTATGTCGTAATCCCGGGGTTTCTTGCGATTTTTAGAACTTATGGTATCCTCCTGCCAGACAAGCATCTTGAAAAAGGGGCGCCATGCGAAAAGCACAAACGGTCGTTATCATCCTTGATGGCAACCGCCGTTGGAAAAAGCGAAATGCGCTTTCACAACTATCGGGCCACGAAAAGGGGGCTGAAAATGTCGAGCCCATCGCCGAAGCGGCGCTTCACTACGGCGTTCGCCATCTGGTTCTCTGGGGGTTGTCGCTCGACAACGTCAGAAATCGCGACTCTGCGGAACTGAACGCGCTTTATAGGATCTTCGAGGAATATTTCAGAAAACTTGCGACCTCGCCATTGCTCACGGAATACGACGTGTGCGTACGCGCGGTCGGCTTCTGGACCGAGGTCTTCCCGTCGGCGACACAGCGCGAGATCGAAAATGTCGTCCGATTGACCGAATCCCATCGCGGCCGGATGCTGACATTTTTGCTGGCGCATGACGGCGTCATGCGTGGCCTGAATGCCGATCTCCTGATCCGCACCGGCGAACCGTTTGCCGATCGCGCCATGGGACATTTGTCCGGCATGGAAGTTTCGGCGCTCGACAAAAACACCATTGTTAAATTCACAGCCTACCACTGGCCGGCATTCTCATCCGAAGACCTCCTTTCGATCTTTCAGGATTTCGAAACCATGGAAAGCCGCTCCGGCGCCTGACCGCAAAACCCGCCCCCATCATTTATGGTGGGGCTTTTTATGTAATCCCGCGAAGACATACGACATACACTAAACATACGCTATAGCGTATGTTTAGTGTATGT
>JACOVJ010000037.1 GCA_016177385.1 Candidatus Niyogiibacteriota bacterium | reverse complement strand
ACGGAAACGTCGAACTTCGGCGCTTCCGCAAGCACGCCCGCAAGGCCTTGCGCCAGTTGTTCCGGATTGTTCGCTTCCGCGTAGTAGGTCACGCCGGGCTGATTCAATGAATGCTGGGAACCGATGCAGAATCCGATCGTATGAATGACGATGGGCGACTGCTGGGTGATCGCCGCGACGATCCGGTAAGGATCCTGACCGGGATTCGCCTCGCCATCCGTCACCATCACGATGTTATAAGTGCCGTATCCGAGCTGGCGCTGACCTTGGCGCGTCAGTTCGTCATAGGCGTCTTCCATGGCGCTCCGAAGTGGCGTTCCACCGCTGGCACTGATCGCTTTCACCGCGCTCATAAGAGCGTCGCGGTTACCGGTGCCGAGCTCGATCGTCCCGCGAACATTGAGCCGAGAAAGCCCCACATTGGCATGAGCCGGAATGCTGTTGATGAATTTTTGCACGGCCGCTTTGGCGACGTCGATCTTATCGCCGCCGCCGCCGCATGCACGGTCGCCCATGCTGTTCGAATCGTCGAACACGAGCCAGTAGTTTTGCGCGAGCAGGTCGCTGGCGAGAACAATGGCATCGCCCTCTTGCGGCGCCGGCGGCCATCCGCGAAAATCCGTAGAATCCGTGGCCGCCGCATTTTCGTTTCCGGCCGATGATGCGCCGGGTTGCCGGTCTTTTTCACAGCCGCCGAACGCGAGAAGCGCCAAGATGGCGAGCATCCAGAAAATTTTCGGGTTTCTCATGGCGTTCTCCTAGTTCAACGGTTTGAAGACGCTCGCTTCCGCTTCCACTTGCAGGATGCGGAACACGACGCGCATATTCGACAACCACTCTTGCTTGGTCTTCGGGGGGCAGGGTTCGGAACCGCACATCCCCGTTGCCGGCTGGTCGAATCCAAGTCCGACCGTCGCGAATTGCGAGGGGTCGAGCGAGATTTTCTTGCCGCGCGCATACGCGATCAAACTGTCGCGCACTTGCACGGCCCGCGTCATACTCAGATTTTTTCCGGATTGCTTGATCCGGCCGAGCACCACGGCGGTCGCGTCGTCCTTTTTCGCTTGAAGATATCCCATCGGATCCGAATGACCTTCGATGGTGATGATGGCGCCGCCGTAGGTCGCGGCCAGATTCACGGCGCGATTGAAATCGCTCTCGTAAAGCCCGGCTGGAAATTCTTTCTGGTTCGGTTCGAAGAGCACCATGAATTCGAAGAGTGTCCCTTCGCCAAGCGTGCCCGCCTGCTGTTGGCGCGCGATGACGCCCGCAACGGCCGACGGGTCGAACCTCGGCGCTTCAGAAGCCACCGTGTCCGCAAGACCGGCTTTGAGCTTGGCGTAGTCCCAGCCCGCGTGTTTCAGCGTTGCCGCGACCGCGAGCAAGCCCAGCGGCTTGAACGCCGACTGGATCTCGCCCGAGAGCTTCGCCATGCCGCGCGGGTAGTTGGCATCCGTGAAGAACTGAACGTTCCCCGGATACCCGACGAACTCGCAGTCGAGGTAGAGCCCTTCGGCATCCGCGGTCGCGCCAGCGCTACCGAGAAGGATCTTGGCCGCCGCCGTGATCATCGGCTTGTACTCCGCGCCCGTTTTTGAACCGAACAGGTTGCGGACCTTTTCCTCGGCCGACAGGAGCCCATGCACGAATTTCTGGACATCGGCGCGGTTCGCGTCGAACCAGTCCCGACGCACGACATAGACGTCGGCGATGATGCGGTTCATGGTTTTTGTCGAAAGTAGCGCGTGGGCTCCCTTGACCGAATCCTCGGAGCCGGTCCCGACGCCGCTATTGGATGTGAGCACCAAAGCGTCCGGCGTGATGACCATAGCCGCATCCACCGACGAATCGGTGCGAAATGCCGCGGCGGGGTTGCCGTCCGGATTGTCTTTCGTGGCGGTCAGTTCCGGAAGCCACTTGATGGTGACGTCCGTCGGCTTCAGGCCCGCATCCGCAAGGAGCTTCATGAGGTAGTCCACATGCGGACCATAGGCCTGCAGGGCAATGGTCTTGCCTTTCAGGTCCTTGGGCGTCTTGATGCCTTCTTTGGCCACCAGCCAGTCGCCGCCCGCCGACCATGTCATCTGGTAGACGACCACGGGACAGGTCGGCGCATCGGGCTTGGGACAGATGACCTCGGAGGCCATCGTGATCATACCCATGGTACCCCGAAGATACGGGGTCTTTCCGGACAGATACATCTCCACCTGTCTCACGAAGTTATCTTCGCGGAACAGGGTGAGGTTCAGGCCTTCGCCGGCGAAGATACTGTCGGGCGCGGTCTGGAGGGCGTTGCCGTTGGCATGGATGGTGGCGATGTCGCCACCCCATGTGATGAGCGGAACCTGAACGGACCCGCTTTTCACGCTGCCCACCGCGGCCTTCACGACCTGGGTGAGCGGAGGGGATTGGACATAGGTCGGCTTCGCGTCCGCCTGCGCAAGCCCGAAGGCAAGCGCCAGCGCAACGAGAAGGAAGAACCGAGCGAATGCGCTCATGACCTTCTCCTTCTGGGTTGGGGTTGGTTTGACTCGGGAACTCTGTCTCGAAGCTCTTCACCTCCTTTCATTATATTTTGAGCTGTCAACGAGCCGATGGTTGAAACTGTCCTGTTTATAACGAAAAAAATTACGGCTGTCAAGCTTTATTGACGCCGGATGGCACGCATCCTAAAATTTGCCGAGAATCGCTTGAAAATCGAGGCGCTTGTGCATATCCGATGGTTCGTTCTTTTCTTTCTGATTTTCTTATGGTCGGCGGAAGCGCGCGCCGTGGATATCGCACTCGCGCTCGAATTGAATACTCCTGCCGAACCGATATTGAGCGAAATCGAATGGAACGGCGAATACGAATGGCGCGAGCGGTCGGCGCTCGGCCGATTTTCGGGCCGCGGATTTTATGACTGGTCGGACGTAACCCGTGATTGGTTCACGCGACATTCGCTGAACTACGCGCCGCTCGCGGACGCGCCGTTCCTTGCGGCCGCCGTCGAATACGGCGCTTCGAATACCGGGGAATTTTGGCAGGGCGGCGCGGCAGTAATCGCATCGCGGCTTCCGGCGCTTCGCGAAACATTCGACCATCTGGCGCTTACCTATTTTACCGACATGCGCGACAGCCGATTTTCTTCGGAATGGGTACTTCACGCAGAAATGGAAAATGAAACGCTTCGCGCCGAATTCGTCTATCGGTATCGCCCGTCGGTCGAACGCGCTTCGGACAGCGGGCTCGGGGAACTGTGGTTTAAAAAGCCACTCGACGCCGTCGGAATTCTTTTGCAAAAAACCGGCGAGCGCTGGATGCCGTGGCTGGGCTATCGCCTGCAACTATTTTAAAAACGCAAACCATTACGATATATTGTAGTGGTTTGTAAAAACAAAAAGCGGGAATCCTGTTCCCGCTTCATTTTTTGGAAACGCCGTAATGCGTCCGGAATTCTTTTGTCCAGCTTTCCAGCAACTCGTTCCACGCGGTCCGGTCCGCTCCCGAATCCTCGGAATACCATCCGACCATCGGATGGCGTCGCGCATCGTGCCCCGTAAAATCGCTGAGGCATCGGCGTTCGAAATCCCGGCAAAACGCTTCATCGAAAATACCGATCTTTTTTTCTTCGGGATCGATGCCGAGCGATTTCAGCCACTCGGCCGGAAGGATCGCCGGCGTCGGGCACACGTCCATTTCCACGTCTTTTGCCACAACGCGGCGAACATCAAATTCGACGAGAAACCGCACGCAGCTCCCCGTTCCAGGAAAGAACGGCGGGATGAGCAGGGCTTCCAGCTCGTCGCGCGTACGCTCGCTGTTTTCTTCCGTGAATGCTCCGGGCTCGAGACACCGCTCCGCAAACTCCCGCGCGGCTTTCCCGGCTGATGTTTTGTTCAAGGCCATAAGCCTCTCCTTTGAAAAGAACCCCCCGGCAAAAATCCGTATCTAAACTAGCAAATATCCTGGCATGCGCGCAAGCCCCGTAGAGCCACTTCGTGATTCTACGGGGCAAGAAAAATCCCCCGTCGGTCATGGACGGGGGTCGCCTTCTTTCACACCAATGGAAATGCCTGCTTGCCATTCGCTCTTACCAAATTCGTCCTGCCGGCGAGTGTTGGCGCCATATTCCGCAAAAGAACCAACGCGAAGCGCGCCGAGCGCCAAGATCCCGACATCGAGCCGGTGGTTCGCGGATGCAAGGCCGCCGTTATCGCCCCATGCGCCGGCTTTTGCCGTATTCGCGACGATCTGCAACCGCCACGGATATTCCGTATCAGAACGAAAATCAAATCCGAACCGCGCCTCCACTTGTCCGAGATCGCCTCGATGGATCTCCTGAGCGTCTGGCGTGAAAACATAGGGACTCCAATCGCTTCTCAACGCGCGCATATACCACAGCCGCGTGGTCAATGGAGCGCCCGCTGCCGCCTCATCCCATTCCTTTTTCCATTCGATTTGGATGCCGTCAACGAAAATTCCGTCGCCATACCGCGGATCATTGAAATTGTGGACCGAATGATGGTAAAGGCCGACTCGAAAGCCATCGAGTCCAAGCCGCTCAAGCGGAAACATCAGCAGAAATTCCCCGCCGCCGGAATGCAACGTCCGGTTCTTGTCCGATGCGGTATGCGGATGGAACCATAATTCAGCGACATCCCAAAACTGCAAACGCAGTTCGGCGTTCGCTCGAAAATAGGATGGCTCGATATCGTCCGAACTCACCGTATCCTGAGTTTCCTCGCCGCTATTCGACGTCTTGTCTTTTACGGAAAAAACCATCGAGTTCCCGGTTTTCGCCAGATTGAATTCGACACCACCCGATACGCCCAAAATTTTGATGCCCTCGTCTGCTTCAGATTTCGCAATAGCCGGCGCCAAGAAGACGACGGCCGCGATCGCAAATGCGATAAAGCGCCCCATCTTGGCCTCCTT
>JACOVJ010000027.1 GCA_016177385.1 Candidatus Niyogiibacteriota bacterium | reverse complement strand
GCCGAGGCCACCCGCATCATCCTCGCGACCGACGAGGACCGCGAAGGCGAAGCGATCGCATGGCACATCGAACAAGCGCTCGGTCCGGATAAGAAAAAAGAAAAAACGCCGGCACCGATGGACCGTATCGTTTTTCATGAGATCACCAAAAAAGCGGTCCTCGAAGCGCTCGAACATCCACGCACCATCGATATGCATCTGGTGGATGCCCAACAGGCGCGCCGCGTTCTCGACCGTCTGGTGGGGTATAAACTTTCCCCGTTCTTGTGGCGCAAGGTCATGAGCGGGCTCTCAGCTGGACGCGTCCAATCCGTAGCGCTCCGCCTCATTGTGGAACGCGAGAACGAGATACGCGCCTTCAAGCCGCAAACATTCTGGACCGTGGAGGCGGCGCTTCAAAAACAACAGTGCACCGGGCGTTCGACCAACGAATGTACTCCCTTTCACGTCACGCTCGACACGATCGACGCAAAAACCATTGAAAAGCCCGGGCTTCTCGACAAAACGGAAACCGACGCGATCCTACAGGACCTGGAAAAAGCGGCTTTCTCCATTGGGACGCTTGAAAAAAGAAAGCGCGTGCGTTCCCCGAACCCGCCGTTCACGACATCCACGCTCCAGCAAGACGCCTTCGGCCGATTGGGATTTTCCGCCAAAAAAACCATGACGATCGCGCAACAACTCTACGAAACCGGCCTCATCACCTACATGCGCACGGATTCGTTCGCGATCGCGCCCGAGGCCCTGCACGCAGCCTATGAACACTTGAACGCATCATTCGGACCGGATTACGCTATCCGCGGCGGGCGCCGATTCAAAACGTCGTCAAAACTCGCCCAGGAGGCCCACGAAGCCATCCGACCCACGGACCCCGCCCGAACGCCGGATGCGGTAAAAGAGAAATCCAAGGATTCCGCACAAGCGCGCTTGTATGAATTGATCTGGCGGCGCTTCATGGCGTCTCAAATGCCGGAAGCGCTCTTTGACGAAACCCGTCTCATGATCCGCGCTCACGGCAAAAAGTCCTACGGGCTCAAAGGAACGGGTTCCGTCATTCGATTCGACGGCTTTTTGAAACTCTATTCCTACAAAACCACCGACGTCATTCTTCCGGAGCTTGCCGAGGGAGAAAGCGTGGCGTCTGCGGGCGTTGAAGGCGTGGAACACCAAACCAAAGGACCGGCGCGCTACAGCGATGCTTCGCTCGTAAAAACACTTGAGGAATCAGGCATTGGCCGCCCGTCCACGTATGCGCCGACGATCTCGACGCTCGAAGAACGAGGGTATGTCGTGCGCGATGACGACAAACGGTTTTCGCCCACCGAGATCGGAGAAAAAGTGATCACGCTTTTAGTCGAGCATTTCGCCGATATCGTGGATGTGGATTTTACGCGCTCCATGGAGGAAAAGCTCGACTCGATCGCGTCCGGCCAAAAAGAATGGCGCCCGGTGCTCCAGGAATTTTACACGCCGTTCGCCGAGAATCTCAAAACAAAATACGAAACCGTCGCGAAAGAAAATCTTACCGAGCCCTTGGACCGCGCCTGCCCCACATGCGGCAAACCCCTGATGATCCGGCACGGCCGCTTCGGCCGCTTTATCGCGTGTTCGGGCTTTCCGGAATGCAAATATACCGAGGCTCTGCCGCCGGTCTCCCTCAACATCGTCTGCCCGCTCTGCGCCGAAGGCACGGTTGTCGAACGCCGCACGAAAACCAAGCGCCTGTTCTACGGCTGTTCACGCTGGCCGAAATGTTCATTCGCGTCCTGGAGAAAACCGACCGGAAAACTCTGCATCGAATGCGGCTCCCCCCTCATCGAAACGCCCTCCGGAGAAAAATGTTCGAATAAATCCTGCTCATTCAAGGGGAAAAAACAAAAAGCAAAAAACGATGAGTGATCTTGCGAACCTCGCTCCGCAGACACTGCTCGATTGGGAGGCGTACCGACGAGAACTCGACCGGATCGCCGAACACCGATATTCAAGCGTGGAATACGAGCTCATCCGGCGCGCGTTCGACTATGCCGCCGACATCCATCGAGAGCAATTGCGGTTCTCGGGCGACCCGTATCTGACCCATCCCATTGCCGTATCGCTCACCGCCGCCGCCTATACATTGGACGCGCCGACGATCGCGGCCGCGCTCATTCACGATACCGTCGAAGACGGCGGATCGCTCGCGGACGTCCGGAAACGATTCGGCGATGAGGTCGCGCAGCTCGTGGACGGCGTGACGAAAGTGGATAAGATCCACTACCACGGCGCAGAGCGCGCCGCCGAGAGCATGCGCCGGATGTTTTTTGCGGTGGCCGAAGATGTCCGCGTCATCATTTTAAAACTCGTAGACCGCCTGCATAACATGCAAACCCTGTGGGCGCATCCGGCGCCCGAAAAGCGGCTTCGCATCGCCACGGAAACCCTCGATATTTATGCCCCGATCGCCGACCGGCTCGGCATGGGAGAACTCAAAGGAGAATTGGAAGACCTCGCATTCGCCTATGTCCATCCGGACGAGCACCGCTGGGTTTCGCGCGAGATCCGCAAGCGGATCCCGGAACGCGAGGACCATTTAAAAAAAGTACAGCCGCTCCTCGAGCGCGCCTTGCATGACGAGGGTATCCCGGTCGTCGCCATTTCCGCCCGCGCCAAACGCTTTTACAGCGCGTGGAAAAAGGTTTCGCGTTACGACATGAACTGGGACCACGTGCTCGATCTCGTGGCGCTTCGCGTTGTGGTTCCGGAGATCGAGCATTGCTATGCCGCGCTCGGCGCGATCCACGCGCTCTGGCCGCCCATGCCCGGCCGCATCAAAGATTACATCGCGCTGCCGAAACCGAACGGCTACCAAAGTTTGCATACCACAGTTTTTTGCGAGGGCGGCAATGCGACCGAATTCCAGATCCGGACCGAAACCATGCAGCGCGAAAGCGAATACGGCATCACGGCGCATTGGTTGTGGTCGGAAACCGAAAAACCAAAAACCGGAACGCGGCTCGTGGGGAAAAAATTCGCGTGGGTCAACCAGCTCAAAGCATGGCAAGAAAAGATCGGCGCCGCGCAAAGTTCCGAGGATTATCTGGAGTCGTTGAAGATCGATTTTTTCCGCGATCGCATTTTTGTCCTGACCCCCAAGGGCGACGTCGTGGACCTTCCGGAAAATGCGACGCCCGTGGATTTCGCCTATCACATCCATTCGGAGATCGGCGACCACGCCGTGGGCGCAAAAGTGAATTCAAAAATGGTCTCCCTCGACCATCCGCTTTCGTCGGGCGACATGGTCGAGATGCTCACGCAAAAAAACAAACGTCCGAGCGCTGAGTGGCTCGCCTTCGCCAAAACCGCGCTTGCGCGCTCACAGATCCGCCACGCATTAAAAAGCGCGGCGCCCGTAGAATCTCCCGTGCGCGCGACCGAATTCGAAATTACCGTGGACGATCGCGTCGGGATCTTAAAAGATATCTCGGGCGCCATTGCACGTTTCCGCATCAACATTGAAACGGCGTCGGCCGAGCGGCGGGCAAGCGTCTATTCCACGATCCTTATCCGCTTCCAACAAAAACGCCCGGACCAGATCGAAAAAATAAAAACGCAGATCAAGAAGATCCGCGGCGTGCGCTCGATCGTGGAACGCGTAAAACCGGCGAAGTCGTGAATTCCGCCGTCAGACCGTAAATCCTTTCAGATCATCCTCGCGCGCTTCGGCGGTCATCGGCGCGCCTGCGGGACCCGCCGGATTCAATTCTTGACTCCACTCTTCCGGCGCCGGCGCCCCTTCGGCAACCGGCGGCTCGTCAACAACCTCCGCATGATGATGCGCGGCTTCGGCTCTTGCCGATGCGACATGCGCGATCAAATTCTGCAATTCGTCTTCCGAGAAAAATTCGATGGAAATTTTGCCGCCAATGCCCTTGCGCTCGATGTACACGCGCGTCCCCAGCGCTTCGCGCAACCGTTCTTCGAGCGAACGGGTTTCGGCGTCCGGCAGGTCATCGCGGCGTCGGGCGCGCTCCACGGCGATCCGGCGCGCCGCACGTTCGGCATCCCGCACGGTCAGACGCTTGAAATAAATATCGTTGAAAAGCGACTCCTGCTCTTGAGGCCGGTCCGCAAGCATCAACAATGGCCGCGTGTGCCCTTCGGTGAGGCGGCCATCCACAATGGCTTTCTGGATATAATCCGGAAGCGAAAGCAATCGCATGGTATTGGCCACGTATTCGCGGCTCTTCCCGACGCGTGCCCCGACCTCGCGCTGTTTTAAATTGAACTCATCCATCAACTGCTTGAACGCGCGGGCGCGCTCAATGGAATTCAGGTCCTCGCGCTGGACGTTTTCAATGAGCGCCAATTCCAATTTCACTTTATCCGCCGGTTCGTCACGAATGAGGACCGGCACATGCGCCAGACCCGCCAGTTTGGCCGCGCGGAGCCGCCGCTCGCCCGCGATCAATTCATAATCCACGGCCGTACCCGTGCTTGTATCGCGCTCAATGCGCACCACGACCATCGGCTGCAGGATCCCGTATTGCCGGATGGATTCCGCAAGTTCTTTCAGTCGTTCCTCGTCGAATTCGCGGCGCGGCTGCATCGGATTGGGCCGGATCTTGTCGGTTTCCACCCAAAACACGCTTCCTGCCGGTTGTTCATTTCGTTGCACACCATCGGTCATAGATACATCCAGCGTACCAGACCCGCCTCAATTGACCAACGGTGGATAAACTATTATTGTCTACCTATGCGAGGGGCGAGTGTCGGAACTGGTAGACGACCGCGACTCAAAATCGCGTGGCCGAAAGGCCGTGAGGGTTCGAGTCCCTCCTCGCCCACATCTCCGCGACAATATCAAAAAATGTTGGCGTATGTTGTTGGTGTCGCTCTCGGCGATGGCAATTTATCGAATCCAAACGGACGCGCAACGCGTCTACGGATCACCTGCAATCTCCGATATAAAAAACTACTAAAAAGAATTAAAACGTCCATACAAAAATTATTGCCGTATAACCGGGTTTCCATCGTAAAAAGAGCTCGAACCTATGCGGATATAAGTTGCTACTCGAATCGTTGGGAGGAGTGGCTGGGATGGAAAGCAAAAAATGGACCGAAATATAAGCAGCGAATATCAATTCCCGGGTGGATAAAGAACGACAGAGTTTTATTGATCCAATGCTTGCGTGGTTTATTGGAAACGGATGGTTCTCTCTATCGCGACCGAGGATACATCATGGTGGGTTTTGTTACCATTATTCCAGCATTAGCAAAAGACATGATGGACGGCATACAAAAACTCGGTTTTTACGCGCACGGGTATAAAGTGAATACGGCGAAAAATCCTCGATATAATATTCGATTGTCCAAAAATGTTCAAAATTTTATACGATTAATTGATCTCAAAAAAGACTGACCAAAAAAATAAAACACGCTATTCGCCTTTCTAAAAATGTCCGCCATTTCATTGATGAAATAAAGTATTGGAAGGCCTGATCGAGCTCCATTCGCGCCTCTTGCATTGAGGCATGTATTGTGTTATGAATCTAATGTTCTTCATGATTAACCCCCTGAAGGAGGTGGAGAAGTGATAGAGAAAAAGATTTGCCATGATTGCGGTGTCGAGACCGGCGCATACCACGAACCAGGGTGTGATATGGAAGAATGTCCGTTTTGCCACTGCCAACTCATCGGTTGCGACTGTCGCTACGAGCATCTCGGCCTCGACCCCGAACAAGAACCGACCTTTTCCGAAGGTTTGAATGATGAACAGGCGGAAAGGTGGGATAAAATCCTCCGAGGAAAAGGGCTGATTCCCTACGGCAAGGAAACTCGTTCCGAGTGAAAATTTGAAGCGAATCCGTTCGGGCGCACGATCTCTAGATACGGCGCCCTTTTCATTTTTCAAAAACCATTTACCATTTGACTCACCATGCTTCTTTCCCGTGATGCGATATTACGACACAAGAAAAAAGGGACCATCATCATCGATCCTTTTGATCCGAAAAAGCTCAAAACCACGAGTTATGACGTGGCGCTCGGCGAATGGTTCTGGCGCGAAGAGCACCCCGAGGGCGCACACACGATCCATAATATGTATGACGAATCCTCCACGCGGCGTATTTGGGGGGGGCCGTTCCGCGCGGAAAAAGCGGCCGCGATCGGAAAGCGCCTGAATTTGAATTTATCGAACATCCGGCCGCAGGACACCGCCATTCTTTTGCGCCCAGGTGAGACCATTCTTGCCCATACCGAGGAATTCATCGGCGGGCGACATAACGCGGTCTGCAAAATGTACGCGCGCTCATCCCTCGGCCGCAATTTCATCGAGGTCTGCAAGGACGCGGGCTGGGGCGATGTCGGATACTTCAACCGATGGACCATGGAAGTCACGAATAATTCCCAGCACTTCACGATACCGCTCGTGGTCGGCCGCCGTATCGCGCAAATGGTTTTTTACGAAGTGGAGCCGATCTCGGGTAAAGATTATTCGCAAGACGATAGTATTATGATGGAAATTTTAAATAGGGAGAAATCGTCATGTTCGGAGTTGATCCGTTCACAGCCGAACCAGCGCTCGGCGAATCGGCGCTTATCCTGCTTTCCGAATGCGGTTCTCTTAAAAGAGGCCATTTCGTTCTTTCGCGCGGAAATCACGCAAAAGAGTATATTGACATTCGCGAGGTCTATGCGTATCCGGAAAAACTCTGGGCACTCTCGAAATTGCTTGCCCAGTGCGTCCACCCCAGCGTTCCCATCGATGTGGTCGTAGGGCCGACGCGGGGCGGCAATGATCTGTCGCAGGGCGTCGCCTACTGGTTGAACCAGTTCCGGTTTCCGAAGGCGAAAAAGTATCCCGAGGATTCCCCGATTCGCAGAGCGTGGACAAACAAAATCGAAGTTTGGGTCGGCGATCCCGCCGATGAACAAAAAGAGGAAGAGCGTTTCGTCATCGCCGATTGCCATGCGAAATTCGTCAAAGGAAAGCGCGTGCTCATCGTGGACGATGTGGCAACCAGTGGAAGCTCGCTCGAAAAAGTGAAACACGCTGTCCAAAAAGTGGGCGGGGAGATTGTTCTCGCGGCGACGATCTGGAATCGCGGCAATGTGACATCTGATAAACTCGGCGGTACTCCCATCGGTTCGCTCATCACCAAAGAGATTCCGTCGTGGCCGCCCGATGAATGCAAGAAAACCGGGCCCTGTAGCGACGACGTTCCCGTGAACACCGATGTCGGTCACGGAAAAGAGTTTCTGGAAGAAAAAGAAATGAGAATGTTCAGGGCGCGCGTGGAAATACCAACTCTCTAGCAACTAATGTAAAAGCGGCCTCGCCTTTTAGGCGGGCCGTTCTTTTTTTTGCTTCAAGAGTCCAAAGGGGAGTCCTTAGGAATCAGAAAAGGACTCCCCTTTGGACTACCCTTAATTTTTACGAGTGCGAGCAAATTTCGAAAAAGCATCGCAACCGTCATGGGCCCAACGCCGCCGGGAACGGGCGTGAAGAGTTTTGCTTTCTTGGCAATAACGGGGTCCATGTCTCCCTTCAGCGCACCGGATTGTCCGGAGGTACCCGCATCAATCGCAATCACGCCCTCTTTTACCATGTCGGCGCCAATCAATCCCGCCTTTCCGACACCCGAAATAATGATGTCGGCGTTTTTCAAAATTTCATGCATTTCGTCTGCGGGCGTTTCTATTGTGATCGAGGAGAATGGAATGCCGCGTGAAGAAAACCATTGCGCGATCGGTTTTCCCACAAGCTCGCCGGTTGCTCCAACAAGCGCGATTTTTTTATCGCGAACATCAATATCATAACGCCGGAAAATCTCATCAACGACGCTTACGAGCGGTGGCCGTATGG
>JACOVJ010000026.1 GCA_016177385.1 Candidatus Niyogiibacteriota bacterium | reverse complement strand
TTCGACCGCGCGGGACATCATCAATTTGTGGGTCGCGCGCATGGTCTATTCCGGACTTTTTTTCATGAAAAAATCGCCGTTCTCGGACGTCATCATTCACGGAACGATCTTGACCAAAGACGGCAAACGGATGTCGAAATCACTCGGGACGGGTATCGACCCGCTCAAACTCATTGAGCAGTATGGGGCGGACGCGACGCGTTTCGCGCTCGTTTGGCAGGCCATGGGCGGGCAGGATATCCGGTGGTCGGAGGAAGCGCTCATGGGAGGCAAAAAGTTCCTGAATAAGTTATGGAATGCGAGCCGGTTCGTGCTTGAGCGGACCGACGGTATTCGCATCCCGAGGTCCGCAAAGCCGAGAACGGCGGCGGACAAAAAGATTCTTGTGGCATTCGCCAAAACGAAGCGCGCTGTCAGCCGCCACGTCGATTCCTACGAATTCGGGACCGCGCTTCACGAACTGTACGAGTTTTTCTGGCACGGATTTTGTGACGGATATCTGGAGGCGGCCAAGGTTCAACTCGCGGATGAAAAAGAGCGCGCGTCTACGGCGGCGATCCTCCATGCCGTCCTGCACGATTCGCTCAAGCTCCTGCATCCGTTCCTGCCGCACATCACCGAGGCGATCTGGGCGGAAGTGCCGACGTCCGGCAAAAAATTGCTTATGATTGAATCATGGCCGCGATCCTGAATGCACCGTTCCTGAGTATTTCGACGCTGGCAGGGGGTTTTTTAACGGGCTTCGTGTGGCTCGTTTTTTGGCTGCGCGAAGACCCGCATCCGGAACCGCGGCGGATCCTGTTGCTCACGTTCCTGGCGGGCGCATTTGCCGTGCCGCTCTCCTTGGTGCTTGAGGAAATGGTGTATACAACGGGCGTGGATGCGGGGCTGTGGGCCCCCGGGCGTCCGACGCTCCTGCTTCTCGTGTTCTGGGCGGTCATCGAGGAGGTTTTTAAATTCGGCGCCGCATGGTGGGCCGCGCTTCGCAAGCCGTATTTCGATGAACCCGTGGATGCGCCGATCTATCTCATCACCGCCGCTTTGGGGTTTGCGGCGCTCGAGAATACGTTCATGCTGTTCAACGTATTCAGCCACGAATTCGCGGCCGGATTCATCACGGCCAATCTCCGGTTCATCGGCGCCACGCTTCTTCACACGATCACCGCATCGATCGTCGGATTCTCGATCGCGTATTCGTTTTTTCATCCGGAGAAACGCATCCGCAACGTGCTCGGGGGGTTGGCGCTCGCCATCGTGTTGCATACCTTGTTCAACTTTTTTATACTGAAAGGAGGAGGAACGAATTTGCTGGCGGTATTTTCCGTCATCTGGCTCGGGACCATCGTTGTCATCCTCTCTTTCGAGAAAATTAAAACGATCACCTATTGAATATCCTATGCCTAAAGATAGACGTCATTTTTTTGAGCGGCTTACCGGTTCATTCTCGGACGACGCCGAAGAGGTGGATGCGGAGGCGGCGGAGTCGGAAAATGGCGTCATTGCCGACTCCGCCACTGTAAAAACCGGCCTTGGCCGGAAGCTCGCGCTCCCGTCGTCGCCCGATCCCGATGGGCAGTTGTTGGTGGATGTGCACCAGACGCCCGAGGAGATCGTCGTACAGGCCGTGGTCGCGGGGGTGCGCCCGGAGGATCTGGATGTTTCCATTACGCGCGAAATGGTGACCTTACGCGGGAAGCGAGAAAAACACCGTGAAATTTCGCACGACAACTATTTTTATCAGGAACTTTACTGGGGCGGATTTTCGCGCTCCATCATGCTTCCCCAAGAAGTGGATGTGGATGCGGCGGAAGCAACGATCAAAAGCGGGATGCTGACGCTCCGTCTGCCCAAACTCGACAAAAACCGGACGCAGAAACTGCGGGTGCGGCAGGAGTAAAAAGGAACGAATATAAAAGCCCCTTGCGGAAATACGTTCCGCAAGGGGCTTGTGGCGTACGAGGATCAAGGGAGTGGTACGCTATGGAGTTTTGGCAAGTTGGTATTGGTAGAGAAAGCAATAGCCAAAGAACGCGGCAGCTGAGAAATACAGACCAGCCAACAGCGCGTTGTACCAAATGCAATCGGCAGACCATTTTGGGCCATTGATTGTTCCCCATTCCGTCACGCCGACTGCGGCTATAGAAATTGTTAACGACAGAATGCCGAGAAAACTAAAGAGGATGGCGGGGCCGATATAGAGTTTTATCCGCACGCAAATGACAGAAACGACAGTACTCTCGCCGAGTAATACCATCGTCATGATAAACCAAAGCATGTGGGACGAAGAACGAAAAACGATTCCAAAGAGCTTGATTGGTTCCATTCCCGCCTCCTTTTGGCGTGTCCATTCTATTCACCTCCTAGCTTCTACGATTTCAAAGTCTGAAACAATTATACATCAAATTAGAATAAAAGTCAAGTTCTTGCATCGCGGGAGCCTGCCTGCCGGCAGGCAGGGGAATCGATTTTGCCCTCTACGGGCAAAATCCAGGGTTCGAAAAAGAGCGAAGCAGTTCGCTCTTTTTCTCCCTGTTCGATTCCCCGCTATATGACAAAACAATAATCGCCTATCGGCGATTATTTGTGCCGCGGGAGGGAATCGAACCCCCGACGCCTGCCTCTTCAGGGCAGCGCTCCACCACTGAGCTACCGCGGCGTACACAGGGTATTATAGCGGGATTTTGCTAAAATAAAAGTGGATCAATGTGCGGGGAGGAAGCGGATGGACCTTACAAAACAAGAGCAGAAATTCTCGTTCCTTTCGTTGATGGCGCGCCCGCAGGGCGTTCAGCCGTTCGGCGTGTACGACGCACTTTCCGCGATCGTTGCGGAAAGAGCGGGTTGCGAGGCGCTTTACATTGGCGGATATGCCGCCGCCGCCGTGCGCGGCGTTCCAGATATCGGACTTCTTTCGATGTTCGAAATGATCCAGCACGTGGAATATATCGCGGCAAAGACCTCTCTTCCGCTCATGGTGGATATCGACGATGGCCACGGGAACGCGAACAATGTCCGACAGAATGTCCGGCGAATGTTGTCGGTTGGCCGAGGCCGGCGTGTGAAGGCGATCCACATCGAAGACCAGCCATTCCCCAAGCGGTGCGGCCATCATTCGGGCAAAACCGTAATTCCGATGCGCGAATTCATCGGTAAACTGAAAGCCGCCATCGACGTGCGCGACGACATGGAAGCAGATTGCATCATCATCGCGCGGACCGATGCATTCAGTGCAGCGGGCGGGAAAAAAGACGAGCGCATCGGAGGGGATGTGGAAGAATCCATCCGGCGGCTTGTCGCGTATTTGCATGCAGGCGCGGATTCTGTGTGGTGCGAATTTCCGAGCGCAAGCCTGGAAAGCGCCGAGGCGATCTCGGAAGGAGTTCGCTCGATCTTTCCGGATGCGATGCTGTCGTTCAATGTGTCGCCGTCGTTTTCCGCCGAAAACTGGGATTTGTCGCTTTTGACGAACAGACACATGATCGAGTTGGGATACAAAAACCGATTCTCCACGTATCCATCACTCGTCGCGGCGATGAAAGCGGTCTACGATACGGCGCTCGCATTTTGCGGCGACCCGATCGAAGCGATCCGCACGCTCAAGCGCTCGGTCGTCGGCTGTCCTACGGAGATCATCAATGAATTGGTCCGGCTGTCGGACTATCAGCACGAAGAATTGAAATATGATCCGGCCGCGGTTGAACGCTTCCGCGCGTCCGAGGGTTTCGGAGAGCTCAAGCAGTAAGCAAACACCCCCACCTCGAGAGATGGGGGTGTTTTTCATTCAGCGAATTTCGGCGTTATCTAAGCGTCGTGTACGTGATGACCGTGGCGATGCGGGAGAGCCGCGCTCCGCCGGTTCCGCTTGCGAGTACCGCGCCGATCTCGAGTGTCGAGTTGGTACGGCCGGAAGCGCGAGGAGCGGACGTTACTACCGGTAACAAAAGTCCGTCAAAGGTCGTTGCGGAAAGCGTGCGGGGCGTAATGCCGGTCAGGGCATACTCTCCCTTGTCGGCGCTCTCGGCGTTGTTAAAGCGGTAAAAAACATCCATAACGGTCGGTTTGTCGGAATCCAAAACCTGATTGAGTGAAGCGCACGGGACGATCCGGATCCTTTTAATGACCGAATTGTCCGGAATGGCCGAGATGTCGATCCGGTAGGACGTGCGCTTTCCGATCACATTCGCGAAGTCATAGCTTTCGGCTCCATTGCAGATGCTTTCATTGACAGCCAAACCACCCGCGATATTCGATCCCCAATCCTGATAAATCCCCGGAAGATCGGGGAGGAGAGTTCCCGTCGTGTGCGTGGTGAAAAAATTCCCCTGGAAAACCAGCGCAGCGAGACCGATCAGGATTCCGCCGCCAACCATCCAGTGTTTATTTTCGTGGATTTTTTTGAGCATTATATTGTGAAAATCAGAAAAACCGACCTTTTATTCAGGATATCACAGCTGGCAGTTAACGAAACGACAGCGTGTGAATAACGTGTTGTGCGCGCGGCTGGATTTGAACCAACAACCTACTGCGTGTAAAGCAGTCGCTCTGCCGTTGAGCTACGCGCGCATAGAAGTGGGCAGGGTGGGATTTGAACCCACAATGCCTTGCGGCAATAGGTCCTAAGCCTATCGCGTCTGCCAGTTTCGCCACCTGCCCGTATTCTATCTGCAAAATCATACCACAATTTTCGTTCTTTTGCAAAATAAGAACCCCGTCCGCCAGTTGGCGGAGCGGGGATTATCGGATCTGAAGCGATTCTTTTGTGAACTCGATCTGTTTTGACGGAATGACGACGCGCTTTTCGGCGCTTTTTCGGACGAAACCAGCATGCCACGCATAAATGCCGCAGCTTTGGGCGATCGCGATGACGCGCTCGATTTCCGATTGCGGTACGTAGAGCGCGAATCCGGCGCCGGCGGTCGTGTCCGCGTAGAGGTCGTATTCGCGGACGAGTTCGCGCGTCCGGAGAAATTCAAAGAGCGGGAGCGCCGGCGGAAGCGTTTCGATGATGTATTCGAAGGGTTCATCCAGCCGCATGAGTTTGCGCCAGCCATGTCCCGAAATATGGACGGCGTAATGGATCTCGACTTCCGCATCCAGACAGGCCTCGATCGCGGCAACGTAATTGGGTGCCGGCGCCAACAGAAGCTCGCCAAAGGTCTTCGAATTTTTCACGCGTGTGCGGTATCCTCGTGGAAGCTGCTTCGCGATGTCGCGCATGAACGTGGCGCTATTGGCGTGGATGCCGGACGCCGCAAACATCACAATAGCGTCGCCCGACTCGATTCGCGGTTCGATGACGCGCTTTTTGGGATAAACGATGCCGACCGCAGAGCCGCTGATGTCGGCAGTACCCGGCACGGTGATGTCGCGAAGGATCGCGGTTTCGCCGCCGTCCCACTCACATCCCGCTTCGCGGCAGGCATACGCGAATCCGCGCGTAAATTTACTTACCATGCGCGGGTCCTCGAACCACCATTTGCTTCCTACGGTAAGATGCATCTCAACCGAAAACGGGTGCGCGCCTGCCGTGATCATGTCATGGAAGATCGAGCGAGCCACGTCTTGGCCAATGGCGCCGTAATAGCATCGGCCTGTGAGCGCTTCCACATCATCGGCGATCAGATCTTTAGTGCCGAGTCCCTCGTTCACATGAGCGATATAGTGGTCGGGAAATTCCTTCAACTG
>JACOVJ010000033.1 GCA_016177385.1 Candidatus Niyogiibacteriota bacterium | reverse complement strand
TTTGATTTTTCGAGCCGCACGCCTTTTGCAAATATCGAAAGTTTGCCGTGGTCCTTTGTATAGATCGTGTACATCCGGTCGGCTTCGCCCGTGTCGGATGCTGCAAGAATAATACCCTCGGCGTGATGCACGCTATGCATGCGTAAACTCGAACCGCATGTGCGGGCGTCCTGTTGGCGCGTCTTTTTCATCAAACACGATCTCGGCGAGATTCGCTTCGCGTTTCAATGTGTCGGCATGTCGATCAAAAAACGCTTTTCCGTCCGCGTCAGCCCGAACGACCAAGATGATTTTATCATTGTGTCGAAAATTCGCTCTTTTACGCTCCTCCTGAATCCGGCGGATCGTGTCGCGAAGTTCGCCCTCCTCTTTCAATTCCGGCGTGATCTTCGTGTCGAGTTCCACGTCTATTTTAAGATTTGCATCAAAAATAATTCTTTTAACATTCACCTCGCCCGTAATCAGTTCTGCCAATTCTTCTATATTTTTTATCTTTTCACTTTTAAATTTTACTTTAAGCTCCGCGAGCGGCTGGCGGATCTTGATGCCGGCCTTGGCTCTAGCCTCGAGAGCGAGCGACACGATGCGGCGTGCTTCATCCATGGCTTCGAGTAATTTTTTTTCTTCTTCACGAAGTTCGCGCGCCTTGGGCCATGATTCCAAATGCGCGCTCGCTTCCTTGCCGCCGCCCTCGCGATACATCCGCTCGCCAAGGAACGGCACAAAGGGTGCGGCAAGCCGCACAATATCCAACAGCGTCCGGCCGAATACCGCGCTGATCTCGGCACGCTCTTGAAGAGCACCCAATCGCAACGGATCGCGGATGCGCCGGATGTACCAGTGTGATACGTCTTCGGTCACGAATTGTTCAAGCGCCCTCGCCGCGCGCGTAACATCATACGCGTCGAGCGCTTGGGTCATCTCCTGCTCAGCCGCCGACAGGCGCGCCACGAGCCATTGATTCACCACCATTTTCGGATGCAAAACGGGCTTTACTGTTTTGAATTTGGGTCTGATCGCGTATGTTTTCCAATACAGGAATGAATTCCAAAGGATATTCAAAAAGCGTTTTACGGCGTCGCCGACGTCCGATTCACGGAACATTTTTTCATCCCACGGCTGGTTGACCGTGTAAAAATACCAGCGCACCGCGTCCGCGCCGTGCCGGTCGAGCAATAAGGCCGGTTCCACGATATTGCCCCGCGACTTCGACATTTTCTCGCCTTTCGCATCGAGCAACAACCCGAGCGTCAATACATTTTTATAGGGCGCGGGCAATTCGAGGAGCGCGGAGACCGCCAACAGCGTATAAAACCATCCGCGCGTCTGATCGATGCCTTCGGCAATGTAATCGGCGGGATACGGAATGACTTTTTCGAGCATCTCAACCGACACTTTCCCGGCAGGTAATTGTTTGAGCGATCCCGCGTTCTGCGCAAACGGCATGGCGCCCGAATCGAACCATACATCCGCCACTTCGCGGATCCTCTGCATTTCGCCCTCGCATTCCTCGCACCGGAGCGCGATCTTATCGATATACGGACGGTGCAGATCCAATTCCCCGTCTTTATTATAGGGCCAATTATGGAGCGCCAATTCTTTCACTTCGCCGGTTTTGGGGTACCATGCGCTGTCGTATTTTTCCTCTCCCATTCCCGCAACTGCCGCCGCCATTACCCACAAGGGGTCGCCGTGCGAAACAACAAGGACGCGCTTCCCCTCGTGCTCTTTTGCGATGGCCTTCAATTCCCGCATCATGCGCGCGCGAACATCCCGCAAACTTTCGCCATTCGGAAACGATTCCTCGAGTTTGCGCTTGGTTGAATAGAGTTTTTCGATCTTCGATTCTTTTACACCCTCCAGATCGCCGATGGAATACTCACGAAGACCGTCCCGAAATTCAACGGGGATCGCGGCGCCCTGCGCCTCTAAAACGATCTCGACGGTTTGTTTTGCGCGTTTTTGCGGCGACGATACGATGACGTCCACTCCGGCCGCCAGACGCAGGGCGGCTTTTTCCGCTTGTTTTTTTCCTTTGGGCGTCAATTCGTCTTTGGCGTCCGCCGCAGGACTCCACGGCCCCACAAGTTTTTTCGCGTTGTGCTTCGCTTCGCCATGGCGCAATAGCCAAATTTTGGTCGCGGCGGGCAGCGCTCTCCGGTCCAATTCCTCAAGCGTCCCGACCGTTGTTTCATGCTTGCATCGCTTGCACTGCCATACGGGCAACGGCATTCCCCAGTAGCGCTCCCGGGAGATCGCCCAGTCCACATTTTCGGCAAGCCATTCGCCGAACCGCCCGGTTTTTAAAAACGGCGGCTGCCAATGGATCTTCGCGTTCTCGTCCACCATCCGTTTTTTGACCGCGGTTGTTTTCAGGAACCACGAATCGCGCGCGAAATACATGAGCGCCGACCGGCATCGCCAGCAAAACGGATACTCATGTTCAATGGTTTCGGTTTTGTACAGCAGTTTCCGGCGCTCGAGATCCTCCACGATCATCGGGTCGGCATCTTTAAAATAGGTATTGTCCCACGCGTATCCCTTGGTTTTCATTTTCCCCGATTCGTCCGTGGTTTGGAGTGTCGGAAGTCCCGCGGCGCGGCCGGCGTGCTGGTCATCGGTACCGAATGCGGGCGCAATATGCACGATGCCCGTCCCGTCATTGGTCGTCACAAAATCGCCCTTAATGACCTTGTAGCTCGAGATCTGCACTTTCAAACTCGGCGATTTATAGAGCGGCTCGTACGTCATCCCGAGCAATTGGTCGCCGGTTTCCTCCTTAACGATCGTGTAATCGCCCTCCAAGACCGCCAAGCGGTCTTTTGCAAGGATCAAAAATTCCCCTGATTTTTCGACAATAACGTAGTGCGCTTTAGGATCGACCGCGAGTGCCACGTTGCCGGGCAGGGTCCACGGCGTCGTGGTCCAGACCAAAAAATAGGCGTCCGCGCGAAACGCACCGGAGGCGTTCGCAGCCGCAGATTCTTTTGTCGGCTTTGCCACCGCGAATTTCACGTACACCGATTCGTCTTTGACGGTCTTATACCCCTGCGCCAATTCGTGCGACGAGAGCGGCGTGCCGCACCGCGGGCACCACGGAAGCACTTTGTAATCGCGGTAGAGATAGCCGTTCTGGGCGATCTGCGAAAATACCCACCACAATCCCTCGATATACTCATTCGACATTGTGATGTACGGGCGCTCGAGGTCGAGCCAATACCCCATCCGCTTGGTCATTCGTTCCCATTCATTTTTATAGAGCCAAACGCTTTTTTTGGCCTCGCTCACGAATTTCTCGATGCCGACTTTTTCTTCAATTTCCCGCTTTGAACGAACTCCCAACTTTTTCTCCACTTCCATTTCCGTGGGAAGCCCGTGCGTATCCCAGCCGGCGCGGCGCGCCACAAAAAATCCACGCATGGTTTTGTAGCGCAGGAGGATGTCCTTGAATGCGCGCGCCTCCACGTGATGGATGCCCGGTTTGCCGTTCGCATACGGCGGCCCCTCATAAAAAACGAACCGCGGACGCTTCGCCGTTCGCTTCAGGGTCTTTTCGAAAATCTTATTTTTTTCCCAATAGGCAAGGGTCGCCTCTTCTATTTGCGCAAAGGATTGGGGAGAGTCATTCGATTTTTCCATCATCAAAACTTTACTATGCCATCATTTTCGCATAAAAAACAGCCCCGCGCCATGCGGGGCTTACCGCCAAAAAACGCTGATGAGAGAGCCCGCAATGACGAATGCGAGCCCCACAAGTGCCCCTCGCGACGGGATTTCAGAAAATTTCAGCCATGCGACCAGAAACGTGGAGATCGCGCTGGTCGCAAAAACCGTGAGAGACAAAATCCATACCTTTTTGAACCATTCATTATATGCAAGGCCGATCACATAAAACGATACGGAATTGGGAATGATGAGCGCGACTCCCATGACAGCGGCCCAAACAAACCAAAAAAAATATTGCGATGGCAAAACATAGCCGAAAAGCACGCGCGTTTTGGAAAGTTCGGTGCCCGTATAGAGCATCCACTGGAATGCGAAAAGGCCGATGAATGAAACGCAAAAATAGATGAGCCATTTAAGGAGCATCGCGCGACTCCGCGTTTTTTTGTCCCGTACAAGATTCGCACGGAAAACCGTCCGCCGCAAGACCCGCTACATCCGCTCGGGTGCTTGAATGCCCAAAAGATTCAGGCCGTTTTTCAAAACGATGCCGGTCGCGGACGCGAGCGCCGTGCGGTACGCCGCTTGTTCGCCCGCATCGGCGATGCGCTCCTCGGCATAATAATGATT
>JACOVJ010000015.1 GCA_016177385.1 Candidatus Niyogiibacteriota bacterium | reverse complement strand
TATTACAATCAGGAGGCGCATCATATTTTAAAATCGGGCGACGAGGTCTTTAAATTCCCGCGCCTGAAATTCACGCCGACCGCCGAGGAATCCAAAGCCATCAATGATGTGCCCCCTCCAAAAGCCGTGATCGCGGGTTCGGGCATGTCCACGGGCGGGCGTATTTTGCACCACGAAAAACGGTATCTTTCAGACCCGAATTCGGCGCTGCTGCTCATTGGGTACCAAGCCGCGGGTTCGCGGGGCCGAGCGTTGCAGGACGGCGCAAAGAGCGTGCGCATCTTCGGCGAGGACGTTCCGGTGAAAGCGCGCGTGGAAACCATTCAGGGGTATTCCGCGCATCCCGACCGCGATGGACTTGTGGAGTTCGTGCGTCACTCTGCGGATACGCTCAAAAAAGTGTTCGCGGTGCAGGGCGAGCCGGCAGCCGCACTTTTCCTGGTCCAGCGTCTGCGCGATTACTTGGGCGTGAACGCCCATGCGCCTCGATACGGGGAGGGATTTGAGTTAAAATAAAAATAAGATGAGAAATAACAGGGTAAAATTCGAATTTCTTTCAGCCCTCATTTTTTTATTTGTAATTTCGGGGCCTGTATTTGCTGCTTCAAGCGCCGGCATCACTCCGGACAGCCCGTTTTATTTTTTTGATACGCTATTTGAACGCATCGGCCTTTTTCTTACTTTTAATTCCGAGAAGAAAGCCGAAAAAACACTTCGGTATATGGAAGAAAAAACCGAAGAAGTGCGAATTTTAATTGCAAACAATAAATCGGAAAATCTTATTCGCGCGATGACGGGCTACGAAAGAAATTTTCGCTTAGCGAAAACCAGTATTTCGGTAATTTCAGACGATAAGAACGCCAAAGCGTTGCAGGAGCGTGTGACAGCCTCTGTTAATTCGCGGCACTTGTGCAGCGGCCAAAGATTCTTGCACTACCGGCACATTTCAAGACATTGTTGACACAGATCTCGCATATCAGTGGACCTCTGTTAATTCGCGGCACTTGTGCAGCGGCCAAAGATTCTTGCACTACCGGCACATTTCAAGACATTGTTGACACAGATCTCGCATATCAGTGGAATTGCGTAGGGGCAGCTGGTCAGGAAAGTTGTAATTTAACAAAAACCACCATTACCGTCGCTCCCACTACCGTAACCGCGCCTTCTACTACGCCCACTCCATCCCTAGCGGTATCAACTATTAAGATATTAGTAGTTCTTTTAAATTTTCAAGATTCTCCATCGGAGCCATTTTCGAAGGAACAAGCCGAAGCGTTGATTTTTGGTGGTCAGGTACAAAAATTTTATCAGGAACAGTCATACGGCAAAGCAATGCTAGGCGGCAATGTGTCAGGGTGGCATACTTTATCCCGAGAAGGAGATCCAGGGGGAACATGCATGTATCCAAATGCTGGCGAGGCTGAAATTCAAGATTTCATCATCAATAGCGGCATCGACCCCTCTAATTATCGGCATCTTCTATTGGTTTATAATCATCCCTGTATGACTATGTCTAGCGGCGCAGGTATTCAGCAACTCCAAATTAAAGGCGTATCGTACCAATTGTCACAGCTTGGCGTTAGTGCTCGAACTTATTTAAATTCCTACAGATATCCTTTTAGTTGGACGGAGTTTGATGATATGGTTGCTCACGAGCTAGGCCACGGTTTAGGGCTGAACCACGCCATGCTATGGGGCTGTGATGCAGGTAGTACTTTCGATGTTGGGAAAAATTGCGGGGAGGAAGGTAGAAATCAATTTGATTTAATGGGGCACGGCGCTGCCGCTTTACATTTCAATGCGATTTTTAAAGAATTTCTTAACTGGTTTGACTCCTCGTCGCTACTTACTATCGTTTCATCAGGCAGATACACTTTATCTCCTTATGAAAGTAGCAGCGGCTTTCGAGCTGCAAAGATTAAAGTACCGGGGCGTGAAATTTACCCGGTTTATTTGGAATACAGACAACCGTTGGGTTTTGACGCATCACTTAATAATCCACTCTATGTTTCAAATACACGAGGCTTACTCGTGAATTGGAAAGCTGTTGTGGAGGAGACCATCGGTCTCATTACAAGTAGATATATATCGAATCTTTTAGATTTTAGTCCACAGTCTGGGTTCGGCGATCTTAACGATTCTAATAAGGCCTCTCTGGATGTGAGCCAACGTTTTACTGTTCCAGGGAGCGGCATTACTATTGGACCAGTTATTAGCGCAGATGCTTCCGGGATAACATTCGATGTAGTGCTAGAAAATACACCTTGTCTACGTAGTTTGCTAGATAATTCCCGCTTCACTTCGTGACCCATAAATCCTGGCGAGACAATACCTCTTACTGTCGGAGCCTTTTATAACGAGGATGGTTTTACGTGCAGTCCTTCCGATTTCGAAATAACCCTGACAGTGCCACAAGGCTGGTCAGGGAGAGTGAAGCTACTTCGTAATCCAATTACTTTGGCACCCGGTGAAAATATTTTAGTCAGTATTTCCACCACCGCTCCCCAGAATGTTAATGCCGGGAGTTACCCGGTGGAAGTATTTGCGACTAATTTAACAACAGGCACAGCGAGAAAAGTTATTATGGTTAATTTTACCGTACGATGAAAGATTCGTTGTGCGAGGTTGCAATTCCAGGTATTCTCATAAAAAACGTGATGTTTGCCCGCGCGCCTCGATATGGAGAGAGGTTTGAGTTAAAATGAAAGGGTGTGCGGATGGCGTCTTTGTTTTCGTTGATTAGCGGAGCGCCTTTGAAAATCAAGGAGTTTTGAAGCGAAATTAGCGGTCGGAAAATCCTGAGGATGAGCGTAACGAAGACGAAGGAGGAACGGGAACCGCATTAAAATTTTGCGCGCAAAACGACTATGATTTACAAGGCGCGTAGCTCCATCATAAGAAAATAAAGACGCCATCCGAATCAACATCATGAAACCATCCCCCCATTCCCACTTAAAATTCAAGATCGCGGTTTCGGGCGCGGCCGAGACCGGCCATTGTAGCGCGGACGCATTGGATAAAGCCAAGGAATTAGGCCGTGAAGTCGTGCGCCATAAGGCCGTGTTCATCAATGGCGCGACGACCGGTTTTCCGTATTGGGCGGCGATCGGCGCCAAAGAAGAAGGCGGATTCACCATCGGTATTTCGCCCGCATCCACAGAGCGCGAGCACATCGAGCGCTACGATCTGCCCGTAGATTACATGGACATGATCATTTACACGGGCGCGGACTATTCGGGACGTAATTTGCTTCTGACGCGCGCGGCCGACGGGATCGTGCTCGGGTGCGGTCGCATGGGAACGCTCAACGAATTTACCATCGCATTCGAGGACAAAAAACCCATCGGCGTGCTTACCGGAACCGGTGGAACCGCCGATCTGATCCAGGAGATCGTCGAGAGATCGCATCGGGGTCCCGGGAATATCGTGTATGACCCCGATCCCAAAGCACTGGTCGATAAATTGATCGAACTTATCCGTAAGGAAAAAGTCATCGAAATATAATGTATGAGTTTTGATGCGCAAACGCTCGTGATCTTCGGGGAATTGGCGCTCGCGGCATTTTTGGGCGCCGTCATCGGATTCGAACGCTGGTACAAAGCCAAACCCGCAGGCATCCGGACGCATGCGCTCGTAGCCATGGGGTCCGCGCTTTTTACGATCCTGTCGGTCCACGGATTCGGCGGATTTGCGGATCCGTCACGCGTCGCATCGCAGGTGGTCGTGGGGGTCGGCTTCATCGGCGCAGGCATCATTTTTTTGCGCGGGACATCCGTGCAGGGGCTTACGACCGCGGCGGGCGTGTGGGTATCGGCCGCTATCGGCATGGCCATCGGGCTCGGATTCTATGAGGTTTCCGTTTTCACGGCGGTCCTCGCGATCCTCATCATTTTTTTAGTTGGCATCATTGAACATCGGCTTCCGCGCGGCGACAATTTGAGGGACGAAGAATGAGAGGCAAATTCATTCTCTATCGCGACGGCCTCGGAACGCTCATCGGGATGATCTTCGGAGCGGGTGTTTTTGCCCTGCCGTTCAGTTTCGCCAAAGCCGGCGTCGGGTGGGGGCTCGTTCATTTTGTTGTCGCATTTTTTTTGATGAGTGCCCTGCATCTGATGTACGGCGAGATCGCGTATTTAACGCACGGTCAGCATCGGTTTACGGGGTATGTGCGAAAATATCTTGGCCGCGGGGCTGAATTCTTCGCATTTTTAACAACGATCTTCGGCGGTTATGGGACGCTGTTGGTCTACGGGATCCTCGGCGGTATTTTTTTGCACGTATTTTTCCCGGCGGTTCCGGTCGCGACATTGGCGCTCGCATTTTTCGGTATCGCGTCCGCCGCGAGTTTGTTCCGGTTCGAAAAGATCGGCGTCATCAATTTTTATCTCACGATCCCGATCTTTCTTTTTGTGTTCTATCTTTTTGGGGCGTCGGTTTCCTCCCCTTCGTTCCGTTTTGAAAATTTCATGACGGGCTCATCCGCGTCATGGTTTCTGCCCTACGGCGTCTGGCTTTTCGCGCTATCCGGATTTTCGGCGGTGGCGGAGGCGCGGGACCTTGCACGAAAGGCGTCACTTTCCGAATTTAAGCGCATCATTATGCTCTCGCTTGCATTGTCCGCGTTCATTTATTTTGTCTTTGTCGTGGCGGTGCTCGGCATTTCGGGCGCAGGAACGACCGAAGACGCGATCACGGGGCTTGCGAACGGCATCGGACAGGTCGCGGTTCCGGTCGGGTCGCTGGTCGGATTGTTGGCGGTGTTCACGTCGTACATCGCGCTCTCAGCGGACCTCATCGGCATTTTCATGTTTGATTACCGCCGACCGCGCGCCATCGCATGGACATTGACCGTAGCGCCGGCCGTAGGGCTGTATCTGGCGGGCGCGACGGATCTGGTAAAAACGTTGGGGTTCGTGGGCGCGGTCGGGTTCGGAATTTTTGGCGTGTTCATCGTTTGGATCGCGCGCCGCCTGCATCGGGCATTTCCCGAACACCGCCACGCGCTTCTTTCCAATGCATCGTTGCGGTGGCTTTTGATGGCGGGGCTCGTCGCCGGCGTCATTCTCGAGATTGCAAATCTATTCTGAGGCGGGTACGATAAAGGGCGATTATCATTCATCGTTTTTATGTATGGTTAAAATTGGAGAAAGGGCGCCGGAGTTTTCCGGTGTGACGGCGTATCAGGCAGGCAAGGAGTTCATTAAAGTATCCCTAAAGGATCATGCAGGGCGGTGGCTCGTCCTCTTTTTCTATCCGCGGGATTTCACATTCATTTGCCCCACGGAACTCAAGGAGTTTGCGAAACTCGAAAAAGAATTCGAGAGTTGCAACTGCGCGATCCTTGCCGCGTCGACCGACAGCGAGTGGTCGCACAAAAATTGGTTCGAGCGCGACCTCCCGGATGTCCGGTATCCCATCCTTGCGGATACGACGCAGGAACTTTCGCGCGCGTATAATGTGTTGGACACAGACGGGTCATCCCAGCGCGGAACATTCATCATCGATCCCGACGGAATTTTAAAATGGATGGTGATTTCGGCCGGTAGCGTCGGGCGTTCGGTCAAGGAAACCATCCGGTCGCTTCGCGCGTTGCAATCCGGAGAGTTGTGTCCGGTGGAATGGGAAACCGGCGGGAAAACGCTGGGGAAAGCATAGACACCATGACGCATAAAAAAAATCCGAAGCCGCGCCTCGATAAAAAAACCGGAGCGCGGCTTGGCTTTCGAAAAGGGCCGAAACTTTCGCGCCATGCAATGGAGGAATTCGGGCCGGGCAAAACCGACGTCATTCTCTGTCCCGAAGGCGATGCCGTGTATTACTACAAATCGTGGCATCACGATCTTGAAAAATATCGAGAGCTCCGCGAAACAAAAGCCGTGACATTCAAGCTATGTCCATTTCACGAAATGAAAAAAAATCGTCAATGGGAAGGCGAGGTGAATATTTTTGGAGTGCCGGAAGAATTTCGCGCCGAATTGCTTCAGGGCGCCAAAAATCTTTCCAATGAAGCGCAACGGCGTGATCCCATGCACAGGATTTTGGATATAAAGACAACGAAAGACGCGATCTCTATTTTTACGTCCGAAAATCAGTTAGCTCAGCAAATCGCGAAGCGCATCCGCGAAACGCATAAACATCACATCGAGGAAAAAATTCACCGCGCCAAAGAAAGCGACGCGGTGCTTATCACGATGAAGTGGATCGCGGGATAGGCGCAAGCCGCGCGGTAGTTGACCCCGATAGTGGTAGCCGCGCCACGGTCCTCCGGACTCGCGCCGAAGACGCGAGCGCGATCACTATCGGGGTTGACAAAACCCGATTCCATTTCATAAATATTTTCCGCTCGGGAGATTACTGCGCATACATTGGATGCCGACGGCGTACAAAGGCAGGGAAAAGATCTACGACGATTTGGTGCGCAGGGAAGGGCCGGAGACCGATATTCTCCCGGCATGGCGGAGTCCGAGATTTCGGAAATTTCTGACAATTTCCGCGCTGGCGACGGAGCCATGTGCATGCGCGAAGGACGGATCGTCATCGAGCTGGGATTGACAGCCGATACGGCAGAGTAACGATTTTTAGTGGCGCGGCCGATGCGGTGGGCGCGTGGAATCAGGGGGCGCCCTTTAGGACTTATCCACAGTCAGGGCCCGATAAACGAAAGAAGCCCGTTATACTAAAGACAGTAAAGGCCATGAAATCGCAGACGCCAGATTAAAAATAATGAGTCACTTCGGGCCGATCCGGCGTGAAGTAAATTGTGTTGTGACCGAAATTCTTTCTGTCTGCCGTCTGCGCGCCAACGCACCTTAATATATTTTCTCCAGCACCGCCCCCACCGCATCGCGATGGGGGCTTTTTTCTTTTGCATCTTCTATAATGAAAATCATGAGAAACAGCGAACTTATAAAAATATTTTCTGAAATGGCGGAACTTTTGGAGATGAAAGATGTTCCGTTCAAACCGCGCGCATTCGAAAAAGCGGCGCATTCATTGGAGGCGCTGGAAGAAGACGTCGCAGATATTTATAAGCGCGAAGGGATTGCGGGGCTCGAGAAGATCCCGGGCGTCGGCAGGGGGATCGCCGAACGCATTGAGGAATATGTAACAACAAAAAGAATCCGCGATTACGCGCAGCTCAAAAAAGAAATGCCCGTGGATATCTCGGGGCTCACCGCGATCGAAGGCGTGGGTCCGAAGACCATCCGATTGCTTTATAAAAAATTAAAGATTAAAAATGTCCGCGACCTTGAAAAAGCGGCTCGCAGCGGCAAATTAAAAAAACTCCCGCGATTCGGGGAGAAACTCGAAGAAAAAATTTTAAAAGGGATTTCATTTCAAAAAATTCATGCGGGGCGTATGTCGCTGGGCGAGGCGCTTCCGTTGTCGCGTTCCATCATCGGGCGTTTGAAAAAAATCCCGGGCGTCTCCGCCGTGGAATCCGCGGGGTCCCTGCGCCGATGGCAGGAAACGATCGGCGACCTCGATTTTTTGGTGATCGCATCCGAACCCGCGCGCGTGATGAGCGCATTTGTCGCGATGCCCGATGTCATGGGTGTGACGGCGCGGGGCGAGACCAAATCCGCCGTCCGTCTTCGTTCGGGCATTCATGCGGATCTGCGCGTGTTGCCGCCGGAATCCTTCGGCTCGGCACTCCAGTATTTTACGGGCTCAAAAGATCACAATGTCGCGCTTCGCACAATCGCGATCGCTAAAAAATATAAATTGAACGAATACGGACTTTTTAAGGGAAACCGTCGCGTTGCGGGGGAAACCGAAGAGGGGATCTACAAAAAATTGGGACTCGACTGGATGCCGCCCGAATTGCGTACGAACACAGGAGAGATCGAAGCCGCAGGAAAACATCGGCTTCCGAAATTGATCGATTATGACGACGTGCGCGGTGATTGCCAGACGCAGACCACGTGGACCGATGGCGCCCATTCTATTGAAGAAATGGCGCGCGAGGCGAAACGGCTGGGACGCGAGTATATCGCCATTACGGATCACACGAAAAGCCTGGCCATGACCCACGGCTCGGATGAGGCAAAATTACGAAAACAGATGGCCGAGATCAAGAAATTAAATAAACGCCTGAGCGGCATCCGGATCTTCTCGGGCGCGGAAGTGAACATCGCAAAGGACGGGGCGCTCGATATTTCGGACGCGGTTCTCGCGGAACTTGATTTTGTGGGTGCGTCGATCCATTCGCATTTCAATCTTTCGACGCGCGAGCAAACGACCCGCCTGATCCGTACCATGGAGAATCCGCATGTGGACGCGATCTTTCATCCGACCACGCGGGTCATCCAGAAACGCGACGCGATCGCGCTTGACCTCGACGAGCTTTTCAAAGCGGCTGCGCGTACGGGGACGATGCTTGAGGTGAATGCCCATCCGTGGCGGCTCGATTTGAAAGATGACCTGGTCCGGCGCGCAAAGACCTTTGATGTGAAGTTCATCATTGATACGGATGCGCACTCAACCGCGGAACTCTCATACCTCGAATACGGCATTGCGCAGGCGCGCCGCGGCTGGTGCGCGAAAAAGGATGTTATAAATACGCTCGGAGCCGCGGATTTTTCGGCGCTTCTTGAGAAGCCAAAAGCGAAACGATTTTCATCCCGTTAGAGATAGGAAATGCTTTTGCCGTTCATAATAATTTGACACGATTAAAAAAGCCGCCCGTTCATGCAGGCGGCAAACAACCAAAGGGTCGCCCTGCGGGTGAGATAAGGGCGACCCTTAATACACAAGGAGCGAAAAGACGTGTTCCCCGGCAAGTTTTTGCCGGCCATTCAAATCCGAGAGTTCGAGCAAAAATCCGAACCCGGCAACGAGCCCGCCGACTTTCTTGACGAGTTCTGCCGTTGCCGTCGCTGTTCCGCCGGTGGCAAGCACGTCATCGATCACCAAGACCCGTTCTCCGTGCAGAATAGAATCGTCATGGATCTCGAGAACATTTTTGCCGTATTCCAGTTCGTAGCTTTCGGCAAGCGTGCGGGACGGTAGTTTTCCTTGCTTCCGGACCAGCACCAAGCCGGCATCAAGGAAGTAGGCGACAGGCGCGCCGAGCAAAAATCCGCGCGCATCAATGGCCGCGACCTTGTCGATGCTTGCCGTATCGAATTCTTCCACGAAGCGGTCGATTGCCATCTGAAAAGCGGGCGGGTGCAGAAGAAGCGGTGTGATGTCTTTGAAAGAGACGCCTTTTTGCGGCCAATCCGGGATCTCGCGGATCCTGCTTTTTAAGGGGTCCATCGGTCCTTTGTATTTTATGGTTCGGTCCGTTCCTACCGTAGCGCAGGCCGAGAAAAATGTTAAGTAACCCCGAGGGGAGTCCTTTTCCGATTCCAAGGACTCCCCTCGGGGTTATTTGATTCGCCGCCCGAATTTCTTTAAGGTGATGGCAGGCGAATGGTTCGTTGAAAAGGAGCTCGGATGTGCGGGATCGTTGGCATTGCACATTTCGATCCGGATCATGATGATATTGCGAGCCGAATTTCATGGGCGCTGGTCGAACTTGAGCATCGCGGCAAGGAAGCGTCGGGTATTGCAACAGACCGCGGATTGTTGAAGGGTCGGGGTACGCCGGAACAGGTGTTCAACGAATCCAATCTCGAAAATCTCGGCGGGCATATCGGCATCGGCCATGTGCTCTATACAACATCCGGGAAAACGGTCGATCCTCATTCGTTGCAACAGAGGGCGCAGCCGCAATGGTGCCGCGTGAGCGGAAAGGACGATCGCCCGATCTATTTTGCGTTTAACGGCAACCTTACCAATTGGAAGGAGCTTGCCGAAGAATGCTGGCGCGAAGGATATGAAAAGCCCATTATCAACGATACGGGCGTCATCGCGGCGCTCATCGAATGTTCCGCGTCCGCATCGTTCGAAAAAGTCCTCATTTACGAAGTTTTGCCGCGCCTTCAGTGGTCATTCAGCATCATTTTTTATGATGTGGCGAATAGCGCGTTGTACGCGGCGCGCGACCGGTTGGGATTCATGCCGCTTTTCATCGGCCGCCGCGGCCGCGAGTTTTTGATCGCCGCATCCGAGGATTGCGTGTTTGCCGAAGGAAGTTTGAATTGCTCGCTGGTCTATGAGGTCATGCCGGGAAGCATTGTCCGGCTCGATCCAAAGCGGCTTCGCGAACAGATCGAAAAAGACGATAAGCACGATGACGGAACGATCCAAACGGAATTTTGGAATCGGCGCCCGATCGTGCCCAAGCACTGTATTTTTCACTGGATCTATTTTTTGCGTCCGGATGGAACGTGGGGTGCGCGCAACGTCAAAATGACGCAAAAAAATGCCGGCATGCGGCTCGCCGTACTTCATCCGCCGCCGTCCGACGCCGATTTTGTGGCGCCCGTGCGCGATTCCGGATTCGCCGCGGCCGCAGGGTTCGCCTTGCAATCCCGATTGCCGCTCGAACCCGACGCGTTGTTCCGGCCGCATACCGTGGGCCGGACATTCATGGAACCGCATCAAAAGTTGCGCGAGGAGGGCGTCGGCAAAAAGCACCGCGTCATCCCCGAGGTGGTGTGCGGTAAAAGCATTTTGCTGGTGGATGATTCAGTCGTCCGCGCCACAACTCTGCAAAAGATCATCCGGCGTCTGCGTTCTGCCGGAGCGCATGCCGTGCATGTGCGCATTGCATCGCCGCCCATCCGGTATCCCTGCGTGTACGGCATCGATACGCCGACACTCGAAGAGCTGGCGTGGAATCGTTGTGGAAAAAGTGTCGAGGGGATCCGCGCATTCATTGACGCCGATTCACTCGGATATCTCGATTCCATTGAAGAAAATAAAGGCGCGATCCTGGATACGGCCGTCCGAAGCCCGTATCATTTGCCGCTCGACCGGAATTCTTTTTGCACCCAGTGTTTTACCGGCGAGAATGCCGTCAGTGAACTTGAATGCCTGCTTCAAAACCCCGCCTGACCGCGGGGCTTTTTCTTTAGCCGCCCTGCGCCTCGCCCCGTTAGAACCCGCCAACGAAACGAGCCGCTCATCAAAACCGCATAAGAAGATATTGATTGGGGGTTTCTAACGGGGTACACTCAAACCCATGACGCTTTTGTGGATATTGGGGGCGAGTTTCGGGACCAGCATCGTATCGCTCGCGGGGCGTTCCATTGCTTTTTTGGGCGAGGCGCGGTTCCGTCAGGCGATTCACTACACCATGAGTTTGGCGGTCGGGGTGCTGCTCGGTGTCGTTTTTTTCGACGTTCTTCCCGAAGCGCTCGAAACGGCGAGTGTCGAGAGCGTCTTTACATGGACGATCATCGGGTTCCTCGCCTTTTTCATCCTTGAGCGGAGTTTGCGCATTTACCACTGCCACGAAGGCCATTGTCCGGTGCACGCGGTCGGCTATCTGAATTTGATCGGCGACGGCATTCATAACTTCATTGACGGCATCATCATCGCGCTCTCATTTCTGGTGAATCCCGCGCTCGGGGTCCGGACGGCATTCGCCGTCATTCTTCACGAAGTTCCGCAGGAAATGAGCGATTTTCTGGTCCTGTTGCACGCGGGGTTCGAGCGGAAAAAAGCGCTGTTTTATAATTTTTTGGTCGCGCTTCCGACGGTCGCCGGAGCCCTGCTTGCGTATGCATTTTCCGGTCTGCTTACGGCCGTCATCGGTCCCGCGCTTGGGCTAGTCGCGGGGCATTTTCTTTATATTGCGGCCGTGGATCTGGTGCCCGAACTGCACGAAGGGGAACATGCGCAGAAAAAAACCGCCTCGCTGGTGCAGGCGGCGCTCATCGTTCTCGGTATCGCGATCATTTGGTCCGGCGGGGAATTGCTGGGGCATTGAACTCATCCCAAAATGATCGGAACGAGCGCATGCCGCGAGTAGGATTCTCGGAGCGCGACGGCGCGAGAGTAAGCCGATTTTTCAGCAGAAAAATATGGCGCGCCTACTCGCGGCATGCGCGAGAGAGATTTTGGGAGGAGTTCTAGGTTTTTGCGGCCTCCACGATCTTCCGGAATGCGTCCGGATGGTTTGCGGCGATCTCGGAAAGGATTTTGCGGTCAAGTTCGATTTTTGCTTTTTTGAGTCCGGCAATGAAACGGGAATAGGAGAGCCCCTCGGCGCGTACAGCGGCATTGATGCGGGTGTTCCAGAGGCGGCGAAAGTCGCCTTTTTTCTTCCGGCGGTCGGCGAATGCGTGGCTCCACGCGTGGAGCAGGCGTTCACGCGCCATGCGTTCTTTGGATTTTGCGCCATGCCGAAATCCCTTGGTATAACCCAGAGTTTTGCGGCGGCGTTTCAATGAAATGGTGCCTCGTTTGATGCGGGTCATAAAAAGTTAAGCGAGCGGCAAAAAGCGCCCCTGTAATTTTTTCGATGAAAAAGCGAACACGTCCCAGCGTTTGGCGTGGAGTTCGGTTTTGCGCGCCTTTTTGGCGCGGAAATGGTTTTGGTTCGGCCGGCGGCTCAACAGTTTTCCGGTTTTGGTCACTTTGAGGCGCTTGGCGAACGATTTGTTGGTTTTGAGTCCGGTCATGGCGAAGGGGAATCTTGAAGTCCGTTTTGGAAGCCCCACAGGCGCTTTGCGTGGTGTTTTTCGGCTAAAATCGCGCGGGAGCGCGGGCCGAAAAACAAAGCGCCGAGGACGGAGCTTGAATTTCGCTGGAAATTCAAGCGTATTCCAAAACGGACTTCGAGATTCCCATGATTATGCCTTCTCGATCAGGACATAGGGACCCCGAGGCCCCCATTTTCCGTCCTCAACGATTTTATGCGGGATCGGGATAAAAATCAAGATGCGCTTGAGCCGCTCGCGCAGGAATGCCTTGTCCAGGTATTTTGAGCGGCCGCGCAGGAACAGGTCGACCTTGATGCGGTCGCCCCGCTCGAGGAACGTTGCCGCCTGCTTCGCTTTCATCTCAAGGTCGTGGTCGGACGTGCCGAGTCCGACACGGATGGTCCGGACCTCGCCGCCGTGTCCCTTTTTGGTGCCTTTGATTTTGCGCTCCTCCTCATATTTGTATTTCCCGTAATCCATGATCTTGGCAACGGGCGGGGTGGCGTTCGGCGAGATCTCGATCAGGTCGAGCCCCGCCGCTTTTGCCATATCCTGCGCCTCCGATGTTTTAACGACCCCGAGATTGCCTTCGGGGCCGATAAGCCGGACTTCCGGCGCCGTGATGCGCTGATTGATGCGGGCCTCCTTTTTCAGATAGTTCACTATAGCGGTTTTGATGGGGCGAAACAAGAAGGTCCCGCGTTCTTGCACAAGACGGCTTTCTATTGCATGAACGCATTTTTTGTGATAGAAAGAAGCTGGACGCACGATTTTCACAGGAGGAGTCGTCATGATGCACGCGGAAGAAGCGCATGAATATCTTGAGCGGCAAAACCGATGGCTGCATAGGCGGCTTTACGAGCTGTTTGTGAAAATCATTTCGTTGTTCCGAAGGCCCCGATAACCGGGGTC
>JACOVJ010000030.1 GCA_016177385.1 Candidatus Niyogiibacteriota bacterium | reverse complement strand
TTCATGGCTGCGAACTTCTTGGAGTTCGGTACGCGGGTAAAGATCCCTGAGCATTTCGGCGAGCAGGTATTCGTGGTTGAGGACCGTATGGCTCGTCGCAAGACCGAATTCGTCGATATCTGGATGCCAACGAAACAGGATGCACTCGACTTTGGAATCCATCGCGCCAAAATCATTATATTAAATTAGCGCAGACGGTTCTCCGGAGTTCCTGCACCTGGGCATCAGAGGAAACACCCCGTAAGGGGTGTTTCCGTTTTTGGGTTGCCTTTTTTATCGTTTTCGATACAATTTTTCTAAATGTTCTTTACGTGAGGCGCAATGCGCGAGAAGCAATTCATTGTCCGGCAAGGCGCATATCGCAAATACGAGAATATCACCAATGAAGTGCAGAAAATTCTTGACGGATGGGGCATCAACGACGGGCATGTGCATGTGATGGTGGCGCATACGACCTGTTCTCTGGTCATCCAGGAGGACGAGCCCTGCTTGATCAACGGCGACCTGTTCCGAATACTCGAAAAGCTTGCTCCGGTCGAAGGGCATTACCAGCACGACGATTTCAGCGTCCGGACGCAAAATCTGGATTCGAAGCGGAAGGAACGCAAAAACGGTTTCGCGCATATGCGCGCCTTGCTCATCGGAAAACCCGAATACACGATTCCGGTGCGGGACGGGAAATTGGCCCTCGGCCGGTGGCAACAGATCCTCTTTCTGGATTTCGATACGCGCGAGCGCATCCAGCCGCGCACCGTCACGGTTTCGATGATCGAGGGTCCGACAATCAATTAAAATTCCCGCCACAGATCATGCTGTGGCGGGTTTTTGAAATGGATACGGGCGCTTGCCGCATTTGCACCGGAAATATTTGGTGCTTGCGTCACAACGTTTCCTGACGCCGCAATCGGGGCATTCAACAAATTTCGTTTCAACCCCTTGCCGGACCGGTTTTCCATGTCGGGGAAGCGCGAAAGTGGCGTGGCGGCTTTTTGGGCGGTTTTTCACGAATGACGTGATTTGATGAGTCAGTTGGTTTATATGGTGGACGACAGGATGGCCCGATTCCATATTTTTTTCTACTCGATTTGCGGCCGCAGCGTAGAATTTTTCCGCTAAAACGGGTCCAAAAAGAGCGGTCAAATCGGCAATCAGGGTATTCGCTTCCTTGGGCGCTTTTTCTTTCACGCATTCGTAGAGAAAAGCGAGCTCGAGCGTAGCCATAAAATCGGCATCGCCCAAAAGATCAACTTCTGAAAAAATGCCGCCCAATCCCCGTAGTTCTACCCGCGCTTCTTCGTTCGATAGCTCATTTGTTTCTTGGAGAATGGCCAGCATTTTCTCATGGCCGAGCGTGATGACTGTCATGATGCTTTGCACGAACAGGTGCCGGTCTCCGGCATCCATAATGTTTACCTCTTGAAAAAGTGCATTCCGATCGTTAACCTAGAAGCATTATACAATAATGGAAGTTAAAAGTCAAATAGCATCTAAAATATTCGTCGCCCTGTCGGGCGGTGTGGATAGTTCGGTGGCGGCCGCTCTGTTGCGAGAGCGGGGATTTGATGTGGTCGGCGCACACATGAAGTGCTGGACCGGCGATGGCGGTCCTGTCCCGAGTATGACCGAAGGATGTATGCCAGCGCGCGATGCGGAGGATGCGCGCCGCGTCGCCGAGGCGCTCGATATTCCGTTTTATGTTTTTGATCTGGAGAAGGAATACCGCGAGCGTGTGTTTAATTACATGACCCGTGAATATGGCGCGGGCCGCACGCCGAATCCCGATGTGCTCTGCAACAGCGAAATAAAATTCGGCGTTTTTTTGGATAAGGCGCTCGCGCTTGGCGCGGATTATATTGCGACGGGGCATTATGTCCGTGGCGGCGCGTTCATTGATGATGGGGGCGCTTCGCGTCGCCTCATTGCTCGGACCGATAGTCAGCTCGCTTCAACGCAATCCTCTGTCGGATCGCCGAGGCTTTTTGCGGCAAAAGATACGAACAAAGACCAGAGTTATTTTTTGTATCGTCTCACGCCAGCGCAACTCCAGCGCGCGATATTCCCGTTGGGTGAACTTACCAAGCCCGAAGTGCGTGAACTTGCGCGAAAATATCATTTACCGACCGCGGAGAAAAAGGATTCGCAGGGGCTCTGCTTTGTGGGCCATCTCGATTTTCATGATTATTTGCGGAGTGTCCTGCCGACAAAAACGGGCGACGTAGTGACGACCTCCGGTAGAAAAGTGGGGGAACATGACGGCGCGCATTTTTACACCATCGGCCAGCGCCACGGGCTCGGCATCGGTGGCGGAACGCCGTATTATGTTGCGGCCAAAAATCTCGAAACCAATACGCTCACGGTCGCGGAGGGCGTTCACGATCCTGAATTATATGTAAAAGAAGTTCATGTTGCGGATGTCAATTGGATTTCCGGTCCGCCAACCGGCGGATTTCCCTTGGAATGCGAAGCGCGCATCCGGTATCGCCAGCCACTTCAAAAGTGCTGCATCGAACTTGGAAGCGAGGCTTCCAAGTTGAGAGTGGTGTTTGATGCGCCCCAGCGCGCGGCAACGTCTGGCCAGTCCGTGGTGTTTTACCTGCCTCGCGGCAAGGCGGGCCACGCGGGCGAGCTTCTTGGCGGCGGGGTCATCGTTTGACATCGTCTCGACTGCGCTGTATGATTTTCCCAGTTTCCCGATCTTTCACAACCCTCACAGGAGAAAGCCATGCGCATGTCCCGATGGTTCGTTCTCGCGGCGCTCGCCGTATTTTCCAACTTCATCATCGGCGGATGTTCGGCCTCGGTACCCAAGGCGCCAGAATCAAAACCGATTTCCTTCGGTTACTCTGCCGATTATCGCGCGAAGTCACTTGAGGAGCAATTTGTTATTCTGGCTCAGTATTTTCCCGAATTTGGCACCCCATTCCATTTCGATAGGCCGCCGCCACTGCCATTGGGAGCCGAAAGGTATTTCGTGATCCCGGACTGGCATCTGCTTGCGCCAACTTACGGCGAGGCCGTGGAAAAAGTGTTCATTGTCCTTGCATCCCAGCGACCATTTTACAACTGGCGCGAAGGTAGGCTCGGTCCCGAATATCTCCGTCGAACGGAACATACCGCCGCCGCGTGGGAGAAACTGGAAAAAGAACAGAGTGGAAGCGACGTCCTCGTCGTTCCTGCC
>JACOVJ010000020.1 GCA_016177385.1 Candidatus Niyogiibacteriota bacterium | reverse complement strand
GTGAATCACCGGGCGGCCAAACTCAAGCACTATTTTTTGCAGGACATCAATCCGGTCGTCCGATTCCTCATCATTTCCGATACGGTCTTTGTGGGGGCAACGGGGCTTTTGGGTCCTATTTTTGCGCTCTTCATCGCGAATTTCATTCAGGGCGGGAATGAGGCGGTCGCCGGACTCGCCGCCGGTATCTATCTCTTCACCAAAAGCATTCTCCAAATTCCCATCGCGCATCTGGTTGACACCATACCGGGCGAAAAGGATGATTTTTGGCTGATGTTCGTCTTTACCGTTCTCATGTCCTTCGTTCCGCTTCTCTACCTTATTATTGAGACGCCGCTCGAGTTGTATCTCATTCAATTCCTGTACGGCGTTTTTGCCGCGTTCACCTTCCCTACTTATATGGCGATCTTCACGCGCCATATCGATAAAGAAAAGGAGGGCACGGAATGGGGCGTTTATTTCACGCTCACGGACCTGACGAGCGCGACGCTCGCGGCTCTGGGCGGCTATATTGCCGTTACCGCAGGATTCCAAACACTTATTTTTGCCGTTGTTTCGCTGGCGTTCATCGGAAGTTTGCTGCTCTTGCCCGTCCGGCCCTATATCCGGCTGGCGTCGCAAAAAACGCATGAACAATAAACCGGTTTTTGAAAACGATATCAAAAAGCCTCTCGGGGTGCTTGTGCGCCACCGCATTCCGTGGCTCCTCTTAGGGCTCATCGGCGGAGGCGCGGCGGCGGTCATGGTTTCAAAATATGAAGCGATTTTGGGGAATGATATCCGGCTTGCGTTTTTCATTCCGATCATCGTCTATATGAGCGATGCCGTCGGAACGCAGACCGAAACCATTTATGTCCGGTATTTACAGAAAACCGGCGCGCACTTTTGGAAATATATCTGGAAAGAAACCCGCCTCGGCCTGACCTTGGGGCTCTTGTTCGGCGCCATCACCGGCGTGTTCGCCTCACTCTGGCTGGGATCGCAAGCGATCGGGCTCGCGGTCGGAGCCGCTATGTTCATCAACATGACCATCGCGCCCATTCTTGCGACCGCCATTCCCATGATCCTCTATAAAGAACATTCCGATCCGGCTCTTGGCGCGGGCCCGCTTGCGACCATCCTCCAAGACCTTTTGAGCTTGATGGTCTATTTCCTCATCGCAACGCTCATCATTTTCTGACGAACGGCTAACGCGCCAAGGGTAGCCCTTTTCCGTCCGCCGGCTGGCGGACCAAGGACTACCCTTAAGGGCGTTTTTGCGATATGCTCTTCTCATGATTCTTGGCGCCGACATCTCGTTCATTTTCAGTATTGCCGCTCTCGTTCTGGGGGCGGTATCGCTTCTATGGCTCGGATGGCTCGAGTGGCGGTTCTACCGGCTTTTCCGCGGCCGGGCGGGGGAATCGCTCGAGCATTTGATGCGCGCCATCGCTTCGGAACTCGAGCGCTCGATCCGGAAACACCAAGCCGTGGATACGGTGCTCGAAAACATCGAACTGCGCCTCCGCCAAAGCGCCCAGAATTTCGGGCTCGTCCGGTTCAACCCCTACGCCGACGCCGGCGGCGACCAGAGTTTCGCGCTCGCCGTGTTGAATGAGCACAAAAGCGGATTCATCCTTTCAAGCTTGTTCCATCGCGACGGGACGCGCATCTTTGCCAAGCCGATCCTGAACGGCACATCCACCTATCCCTTGTCGTCCGAAGAACAAGGCGCCATCGAGCAGGCGCTTGCCCGCCAGCATTCGGCGGAATAACGATCATGAAAAACAATCCCCCTTCACCGGTTGTTTCCGTGCGCGCCCCCATTGTCGTTGTCATGGGGCATATTGACCATGGTAAAACAACGCTCCTTGATTCCATCCGGAGATCCAATGTGGCGGAACGCGAATCGGGCCCGCCTAGCGTCGCTGAAGGCGAGGCTGGCGGCATCACGCAGCACATCGGCGCCTACGAGGTCGCCGTATCCGCAAAGGACGGGGCCGCAAAAAAAATAACGTTCATCGATACGCCGGGGCATGCGGCATTTTCTCAGATGCGCTCGCGCGGAGCGCGCGTTGCCGATATCGCGATCCTCGTGGTGGCGGCCGATGACGGCGTCAAGCCGCAGACCAAAGAAGCGCTTGATGCCATCCGTGCCGCCGATATCCCATTCATTGTCGCACTCAATAAGATCGACAAACCCGATGCAAATCCGGAAAAAACAAAAAAGGAATTATCCGAAAACGGCGTCTTTGTCGAGGAATGGGGCGGAAAAATTCCGCTTATCGCGCTTTCGGCGCGTACCGGAACGGGTGTACAGGAATTGCTTGAAATGATCCTGCTCGTCAGCGAATTGGAAGACCTAAAAACCGATCTTTCTTCGCCCGCTTCGGGCGTTGTCATCGAGGCGCATCAGGACCCCAAACGCGGCAACGCGGCAACGGCTATCCTTCTTTCGGGGACGCTCCGCTCGGGCGAATTCGTCGCGGGCGGTCCGGTGTGGGCGCCGGTGCGGATCTTTGAGGATTTTGCGGGGCATGCGATCCGCGAAGCGGGCGCCGGGCAAGCCGTGCGTATCGTCGGATTTTCCGCGCTTCCGGCGGTCGGAAGTACGCTTGCGGCGTTCGCGTCCAAAAAAGAAGCGGGGGCGAGCGCATCGGACGTGCGCGAAAAAACAACGCGCGAAGCCATGATGGCGCGGTCCGCGGAAAACGTCGTTGAAATTCCGGTCGTGATAAAAGCGGATGTCTCGGGGTCGCTGGAAGCATTGGAAGCGGAGATCCGTAATTTTGAGAAACCGCGGTTAAAGATCCGATTTTTGAAAAAAGGGGTGGGGGCGCTCAATGAGGACGACATCAAGACCGCGTCCGGCTCGCCGCGCACGATCGTGGTCGCCTTCCGCGTCGCCATTGAAAAATCGGCGCGCGATCTGGCCGAGCGCTTCTCCATTTCGGTCCAAGCGTTCGATATCATTTATGATGCCTCCGACTGGCTGCGTCAGGAGATCGAAAAACGTATTCCATCGGAAACCGTTGAAAAAATCGTGGGGCGCGCTAAAATACTCAAGCTTTTCAAAGCCGAGGGCGACAAACAGGTGTTCGGCGGGCGGGTTCTCGAGGGCGCGGTGCTCGCGGGCAAAAAATTCCGGATTGTGCGCCGTGCCCATACGCTCGGCGAAGGAAAGATCCTTGAATTACAACAACAAAAATCACGGGTCTCTGCGGTCGAAGAGGGCAAAGAATTCGGCATCCTTGCAGCATCCAAAATTTCCGTCGCCGAAGGCGACGAGATCGAGGTGATCGATTACGAGGAGATCCGGAAAACGCTTGAATGAATGCGCGGCGCCACGAACGATTGACGTCATGGATGGCCCAAGCGGCGTCCGAATTCATCGAACGCTCGGTCGCGATCCCCGAAACGCTCATCACGGTCACGCGGGTTTTTGTTGAACCGAACCTCGAGCGCGCAACGGTCTATCTATCGGTCTGGCCGGAATCGAAAGAGGCGGAGGCGCTAAAGGCGGTGCGCGCCGTGCGGCGCGATTTCTATGAATATGCGCGGGGAAAGTTTACAATAGGTCAGAGAATTCCGGTGGATTTCGCGCTCGACCACGGAGAAAAGGCGCGCTTTCGCGTGGAAGAGTTGTTGAAAAAACGATAAGTCCTTAGGAACCAGAAAAGGACTGCCCTTGACGGCGCGGTGGCGAAGAGGTAACGCGGCGGTCTGCAAAACCGCCATGCGAGGGTTCGAATCCCTCCCGCGCCTCATGCTCAATGATTGGCATACGGCGATAGGAACGCTCTCCGGCGTTATTCTCATCGCTATCATCGCCCCCTATGTCCGAAGCATCGTGAAAGGGCCGACCCGCCCCAATCCGGTTTCGTGGGGCGGCTGGATGGCGCTTGCGGGAATCGCGACCGCCGCCCAGTTCTCGGCGGGGGCAAGCTGGACGCTTCTGGTCCCCGTTATGACAACGCTCAGCACGGCAGTCGTGTTCGTGCTTTCCCTCCGCTCCGGATATGCCGGATTTACGAAGGTTGACGGCGCGGCCGCTGTTCTGGGTGCGGCCGCCATCGGTTCGTGGATGCTCACGAGTGAGCCGCTCTGGGCGCTTGTCCTTGTCGTTATCGCCGATCTTTTTGTGTCCGTTCCGACCATTGTAAAAACGTACGAGAGGCCGCTTTCCGAACCCGCGCTCCTGTGGTTTTTTTACTTTTTAGGCGTTATACTCGCCATCGCGGCATCCACGAAGTTCGACGTGTATAATCTCCTGTATCCGGTTTATGCCGTTCTTGTCTCCGGCGCGATCTGGCTCCTTGCTTTACAGGGACGATGGAAGAGAATATAAATAGAAAGTTGTAAACGCTCGGGTGGCGGAATTGGCAGACGCGCTGGGCTTAAGCCCCAGTGAGGTTAAAATCTCGTGCGGGTTCGACTCCCGCCCCGAGCACTCATTTAGCAAAAGCCCGCCTGACCGCGGGCTTTTTATT
>JACOVJ010000014.1 GCA_016177385.1 Candidatus Niyogiibacteriota bacterium | reverse complement strand
TCCACATGATCCATTGACAGCCAACGCGGCTTTGCTATACTGTATTCAGCTGGTAAGACGAGAATCCCTGTACTAGATTAGGATTCACAAAACCCCGCAGAAATGCGGGGTTTTGCTTCAACAAGCCAGATGTGGATAACTATTACTGCGCCGCCTTGAAGTTGTTGATCGCCTTCGTCACCTCGGAATCGGCTTTCAGGTCCTCGATGAACAAAATGTGTTCGCGATTGATGCGCATTTCATCGGATGGACCGTGCAATTCCGTGCCCAATTTCACCAGATTGATGTTCGGCTGTGCGTCACCCCCTTCCGGTGGCTGCAACGGCTGGGTCACGCGCAAGTAAAAAATATCCTTGAGCACCGGATACGCGGATGCAGTGTTGGTCAGCTTTCCGAAATACACCTGATTATTGTCCAGAAATACCGCCTGATACGCATCTCCTCCGAGCGCGAGCCCGCCGGAATCCGAAAAGAATGTCCATGCGCCCGCCGCCATCACCACCGCAATAAACCCTATGCCGATAAGATTCTTCCGGTTCATACGCCGCCGGCGGGGCGGTGCGCCGGAACTTCCCGCTTCCATAATATCTCCCTCGATTTTTTCCCCCACCTCTCCCTCTTCGCTCATTTTTGACGGCATCGCCATATATTTTTTGTTAACCAATAATGCCCGCTCATGAAGTTAATTTGTACACACATAGTATACCGCATGTCCGAATGAGGGCAAATCGCGGCGCATTACGCGACCATGTGGATAAGATCTTTGCAACCTTAGGGGGCCGAATCTACGGGGCGTCCGCCGGAATGAAATATTTTTCAATCTCCTCAAGGCGGTCCTTGGCTGACTGATAATTCGGATCGATCGCCAGCGCCTTGCGGGCGGCGATGTCCGCTTTCTCGAACTGGCCGGTTTTTACGTATGCCAGCGATAGATAACTGTAGGCCTCGGCGGTTTTTGCGCCGTGCGCGACCGCTTTTTCAAAAAAGAGGCTTGCGGCAATGCCATTGACCCAATCATTCTTATCCACGACCATCTCGCCCATGATCAGCCAAACCTGACTTCGTTCGGGCCATAAGCGGACGACTTTTTTAAAAACTTCCATTGCCAGGTCGTCGCGCCCCACGAGATTGAGCAGGTCCCCGGCCGCGATCTGCTCATCCGGATCTTCCGAGTCGCTCAAATAGTTCAACCGCTCGCCGGCGTTTTCGCCCGTTATCCTGAACGTATCGATGACTTTTTTATTTTCCGGCGTATTTTTCAGTAAGATGACCACGTACGGATCGGCATAAACAAGCGCCCATGCGGGATCATGCGTGCGGCGCCATAAAAAGGGCCGCGTGCTGCCGCCGGCATCATAATGATAATAGTAGATGACATTGAATTTATAATTTTTAAGGGCCCGCGCCCACGCATCCTCATCGGCCGTTATCGGCATATAGCGATTGAAAAAATCCTTGGAGTATGCGTCGCCAAACCGATTATCCGTGAACACCCGCTCGCTCGGAAAAAATTCGTAGATAAGGTAGCTTCCAATGTCGGTATCGTTGAAGATCGGCCCGTGAAGATCATTGGCTCTGAAAAATTCAGCCGATGCTTCGGAATAATTTGAGAGCCTCACGCCGAACCCCCGGTAATACAGCAGATTATTCCGCGCCCGGGCCGCAATAAACAGAACAAGCGCGATGATGATGCCGGCGCCAAAAAATTTGCCGAGCGCCTCGGTGACATCCGGCATTTTTTGATTCAATCGTTCCTTCAGCGCCAGAAAGGGCCCGTTCAGGTTTGCCGAGATCGCCGGCAGAAAAACCAGCGCGAAAAGCGAGACGCCGCGCGTCATAAAAAAGCCCGCACCCGCGCTTCCGATGGATGCCAGTAAATAAAAAATAGGCCGCTCCTTGCGGTAAAACGCCAGCGCAAAACTCGCGGCCAAAAGCAAAATCATCGGAAGAAATAGCGACGCGGAAACCGAAGCCCACGGCGCGCTGCTATTCAAAAAGTGGAGTGTCGGCTCGTTTTCGGCTATCCGGATGGGATAATTCCCCAAGTTATGCAACTGGTAGTCGTAAACAACGGCCCGGAATCCCAGCGGATTGACGGAGCTCGCCGCAACCAACGCGATAAAAAGAAGAACGAGCCGTTTGACCAGCGCGCTATTTTTAAGATCTCTCCAGTTCAGAATTATTTTCTCGGCCAAAAAACCGGCCGCCAGCATCAGGCCGATGCTGAAAAAAATATGCATATTGATCCACAAAATCTGCAACGGAACGAGCCAGAAAATTCTTCTATGCTCGGGGTGCTCATTCAAATCGGCAAGAAAATAAATATAGATGGCGATAAAAAAATAGCTGAAGATCTCCGGGCGCATATCGGTGCGGTCGGATAGCGCAAAAATCGCCAACAACGAAAAAAAAGCCACAAGCCAAAAATCGGCTTTTTTCATCGCGGCTCTGAATAAAAGCGCCAAAGCCGCGACAAGAACGGTTATTTTAAAAATCACGAGCCCCCCGAACCCGGCCACCTGATGGAGGAGATAGAACGCGACACCCGAGAGCCAATGATGGTTATAGGTTGGAAAATCCGGTTCGGTATACGAATAAAAATTTCTGAAAATAATGCCGAAATCCCCGCTCATGACCGTCTCGCCGGTTTTAAGGTGGCGCCCCAAGTCATCGGCCGCGGCCAAACGGATCCTATGCGCTGCGAGTGCGCCGTAAAACGCCAAAATCAGAACAACGACGATGATCTTTGCCGCCATTGAAGGGTGCATTTTTTTAACCATCATGAAAACTTTACGCATTTTCGGCGCAAAACGCAAAATACCGCATTCAACGGCCAATCCTCACGGCGCGTTGCGCGACCACGTGGACAGGATCATTGCAAGCCAAGAATCGAGATGCTCGTAGGTCGTGATCTCGTAAAGCCGGATACCCATGCTCGTGAACCACACTTCGCGCGTCCGCCCAAGCGAAGGATCCTCGGTCCAAAAAATCAATGCGCGCGTTCCGTCTCCAAGGATCACTTCCTGCACGTCCTCCATTTTCAGATCCGGCAGGTCGCGCAAGATCCGTTCGCGCGTGATGACGGGCCACTCATCGTCGAACGGCGTGATAAAGATCTGAAAACCCAGCCGCTCCCCGCGCGCCCGATCCTCATCCCCCGCTCGCTGGAATAGAATGGTTTCCGCGTCCTCCTTTTCCGAAAATCGCCGCACCTCGAGTTCCCTCGGATATTCGAGCGAAAATCCGATATCGGGATGCGTGTACTTTATATAATCCTCACCGAGTACGGTAGCGGCGCTCAATGTTTCCGATGAGGACGCAACTCCGTACCGAGATGTCAAAAATGTCAAAAACTCGGTTTTTGACATTGATAAAAACAAGCCGGCGCCGCCCACTAAAACGGCAATCAAGCCAATACTAATGTATTTTTTACTCATAATGTCAGAAACTCGGTTTTTGACAGTGACAGTTTCATACGAAAATCATACCTTTATTATCTTAAACGCACGACAGGACGCAACCGGACAGCACTACGCAACCGCACCTTTCCTTTCTGCGCCGTTCGCAGTTCAGGGATGGTTGAGGAACCGTAACTCGCCAAAAGTCCCCCGCCGTTCTGGACCGCAATGATGCAAAAACTGGTGTTGGCCTCGGCGGAAAAATCCACCAGCGAAAAGTCCCAGATGCCGTCCTCGTCTTGGGGAATTGCCGATTGGGCGTTGGTGAAGGTGGTATCGGTTCCGCCGTCGTTGAAATTCTGATATTTGACGTTGTCCACACCCTTCGTGGTCGAGGAATGGCGTGGGTCAAACGACGGATGCGGCCCGATGGCAAGATTGTCGGCAAGGGAGGCGTTGTCAAAAAAGCGAATGGCGGTCGCCGTCGTGAGATCGCTGTAGGATTCGCCTCCGCCGGACGCATCACATCGAGAGCCGGATTTGGTCGCGAATTGCAATTTGGTCGTCGTTCCGCTCGCACCCAATTGGGCATCCTTCACATGCAGATTCAGACGCAATCGGAAGGGCGTGCCCTGCTGGGGCGCGGTCATCGGCGTATTGATGGTCCCCGCGTTCCCCGGAGAGGTGGATGCGGAATTGGAATACCAACGGTAAGCGGCCTGTTCCAAATTCGAGGGAACAAACGGCGTCCACTTGATGATGATGATGCCATCGGCTCCTGCGCCGCCGACCTGGGTTCCCCCGCCTGCGCCTCCGCCTCCGGCGCCGTAATTTCCTCCGGCGCCTCCGCCACTTCCGTTGCCGCCGCCGCCGCCTCCTCCGCCGGCGCCTGCTGTAGCGCTATCGGATGTCTGGGTCCAATCCACGGCGCCGGCTCCTCCCGCCGCGCCATTGCCGTTGTTACCTCCTCCGCCGCCTCCGCCGCCGGCGGTGCCGGGAGTTCCAGCAGCAGAAGTTCCTCCTCCGCCATGACCCGTACCCAAATAGTTATCGCCTCCATTCCCGCCAATGCGCTTCTCGCCAGCAGCGCCATTCGTTCCTCCGGTGCCGCCGGCGCCTCCTCCGCCGCCTCCGTTAACATTCCCGTTGCTCGCGCCCCCGGTGGCGCCGGCGCCATGCGGCCCACCGGCTCCACCTCCCCCACCGCCGGTATCACCGGTGGTGTTGCCGGCGCCACCGTTACCCCCCGAAGCTCCGGCACTCGCGGGAACGTTATTTGCCGCATCTCCGCCCACTCCGCCGCCTACCGCACTGCTCCTTGTCCCCCTTTCGGCGCACGCGCTCTGCGACGCGCTATTGCATACGGTCCCCGCGCCATTGAACCATGTATCGGAGCCGTTCGTAGCGGCGGCGCCCCCGGAACCCACCAGAAAAGCCGCTGTTCCGCTGGGCGTCAAACCGGCGAGATTTGTAACAATGGAATACGCGCCCCCTCCGCCGCCGCCCGAGCCCTGCGTGCTTCCGCTTCGCCCTCCCCCTCCGCCGCCGATGAGTTCAATTGTGTTGGTGTCCGACCAGTTCGCGGGGATGTTCCACGGCGAAGAATCACCCAATCGGAGGAAGACGGTAACGTCTGCCGCGGCAAGACGGGCAACGCCGTATGAAAAAAAACCGACGATGGCAAGCGCGAAGGCAAACGCAAATCTGCGGGAAAAATGATTCGGGTTATGCATAGTCATTTCAGACGCACGATGCGCAAGCGAACAATGCCGCGCAAACGGACTTTTACCGTCTGGGCGGTTTTGAATTCCGGCATCGTAGAGGAACCGTAACTCGCCAAAAGTCCCCCGCCGTTCTGGACCGCAATGATGCAAAAACTGGTGTTGGCCTCGGCGGAAAAATCCACCAGCGAAAAGTCCCAGATGCCGTCCTCGTCTTGGGGAATTGCCGATTGGGCATTTGTGAAGGTTGTGTCTGTGCCGCCGTCGTTGAAGTTCTGATAATTTATTGTATCCACGCCTCCGGTGGTCGAGGAATGGCGTGGGTCAAACGATGGGTGCGGCCCGATGGCGAGATTGTCGGCAAGGGAGGCGTTGTCAAAGAATCGGATGGCGGTCGCTGTCGTGAGATCGCTGTAGGATTCGCCTCCGCCGGACGCATCACATCGAGAGCCGGATTTGGTCGCGAATTGCAATTTGGTTGTCGTGCCGCTTGCGCCCAGTTGCGCATCCTTCACATGCAGATTAAGCCGAAGACGAAACGGGGTGCCCTGCGCGGGTGCCGTCATCGGCGTATTGATGGTCCCCGCGTTCCCGGGCGAGGTGGATGCAGAATTGGAATACCAACGGTAAGCGGCCTGCTCGAGGGTGGGGACGGCTCCCGCATTCACACCCCACTGGTCAACATATTCGGTCGTACTGCAGTTAGCGGCGCCCCCTGCTCTTGCGCATGCGGTGTCAATATCGTACGTATTCCCGCCGGATCCGGAACAAAATGTAATGTTCCATGTAACTACGATGCGCTCATTGATCACGCATGCGGAATCTGCCCAATCAACTTCATTATTGGTCGCGTCCCATGCTATCGTTGTGTTGCAATTTCCGGCATTCGAGCTGTCTATCGTCGGCGGGCCGTTCAACACAATGTTCGTGCCGCAGGCCGAATCGGTGAGATCCGTGGCTGCATCATCTGTGCCGGCGGTGACGGAGGTTCCGAACTGAAGACGAAACGTAGAATCTATATTATCGTTAGAACCCGTGAGCCGATATTCATACGTTACCGTATCGTTCCCCTCCTCCGCATTCGTCGGGTCGCAAAAACCGCCCGACGGCGTGCACGGGTCGGAGTTCACGATCGTCTGGGTTATTGAACCGGCAGCCGCCAGCGCTTCGCGCGGCGCAAAAAGCGCAACAGAGAACGCGAAAGCCGCGACAAGCGCCAGATATCGGATGATGATGTGACGAGCCGGGATCATACTCATAATGTGCCGAGAAAATTCCGATGAAATTGCTGGGCTTCCTCGTATACCGACAATCTGAGCGCCTTGGTGAGATTCCGCGCATCGGTCAAAAGCGCGGCATCGGCGATCTCATTTTTGTCATATACGACAGCGAACTCCTGATTGACGGGAAATTCCTTTGGGGATGCGGAGGCGACAAAAATAAGATTTCCGAATTTTTCCGGATCTTCTTTTATGTTTTCCGTTGAAATAATCCCCGTATACGGGAATACGGCGGCGAGCGTCCGCAACACCGAGCGGGGCAATTCGCTCCCCCTGCCGTACGGTCTGCCGATCGTATTGATAACCAGCACGCCATTCGGTGCAAGAACCTCCCTCATGCTTTCAAACGCCTCCTTGGTAAAAAAATGCGGAACAAGATTTGACCCCGCAAATATATCAAGCACAACCGCCGTATACGGTTCGGCGTCATATTTTCTTACGAACGCCCGTCCGTCGGCGATGTGGGTGGTTATGGAGGGGTCTGCATCGCGGTAGCCGAAATACTCTTTGGCGGCATCATATACTTTTTGGTCAATCTCCACGACATCGATGGCATCGAATTGCCCCGCCATGTCGCGCGCCATTACGCCGCCGCCCAGGCCGATGACCAGCATGCGGCCGTTCTCAAGATCCGAAAGAAGCGTTTCAATAAGGCCGACGTACGGGAGAACCTGCTGACTGTTCGAAATTTTTATGCAGGTTTGGGTAAAACTGCTGATGCTCATACAACGAATTCCGCCCCGTTCAATGATCTGAATTGTGCCGTAAAAACTGGGACTTTCGTGAAGAACCGAGGTACCGTCCGCTACCGTTCCTGGATAGGCGGGAATGACGACGCCGAGAAGCAATAAAACGGCAAAAATGCTCGCGAGCGTGCGCGAGCCGCGCTCCAAGAGAAATCCGACGAATGCCGCGCCCATTACGATACTTGCTGCCGCAATAAAAATGTTTTCAATAAAGAAATTGGGAATCAGATAAAATCCCGCGAGAAGCGCGCCTGCGAGCGACCCCGCGGTGGAGACGCCGAACACAATGCCCGAAACATGCCCCGCGTGTTCGCGCTCGCGCGCAAGCAAGCGGATCACGAAAGGTCCTGTCGTGCTCAAAAGAAAAAGTGGAAGCGCGAAGAGCGCAAGCGCGGCAACGAACGCGCCCCAGCGTATGCCGAATTGGTCGCTGAAAATCAAAACCGGCTGGCTGATCTTGATGAGCGCGAGCGCCGAGGCGCCCCCCGCAAAAATGAGCGCATAAAACCATCGCCCATCGGGCCTCTTGTCGGCAATGAATCCGCCCGTAACATAGCCCGCCGCGAGAGCCGCGAGCGTAACGGTGATAAGTGACGACCAGACGAAAATTGTGGAGCCGTAAAAGGGCGCGAGCACCCGCGTTCCTGCGATTTCGATCACTAAAATCACCGCGCCGGTGATGAAGAGCGTGAAATATAAAAACCAGATTTTGAATTTTTCAGGCATAATTTAAATCCGACTAAATTTGCTCCGTAGTCGTTGCGGTTTCTTCTGCTGGCGATTCCGCGGGTATCTCCGCCGTATCCGCCGGAGCCGGATTCGGATCGATCACCCGCACGATGCGCTCCGCCGTTCCGATGTTTCCGGCGTTGTCGATTGCCTTATATATAATAGTATGTTCGCCCGCGGCAGATGTATCTATCTGAATTTCATTCGGGTAGATTTCAGGCCCGCCGTCAACGCGTACTTTGTAACCGAGGTTATCGTCCACATTGTCGGTTACCGTCGCGCCGAGATCACCGTAGATTGAGCCGATTTCGATTTCTGCGGGGTTGTTTCCAAGGAGTGTGATGACGGGTGGTTCGGCATCTGTGGAAGCTTCGCTTCCACTTGGAAGCGAAGCTTCCAAATTCGCGGGTCCCTCGCTTTCACTTGGAAACGGGGTTTCAAAGCTTGGGGTTTCCACGTTGGCGCATGCGCCCGCTGCTGTTTGCGTCTGGCCGTTCACGACCTTCAAACAATACGGCTCGCCGGTCGCTTCGTCGTAGAGCGTGATGCCCGACGGCTTTTCGCGACTGCCGATGGTGAGGGTTTCGGCAACGAGATTCTTGAACGCCGCATAGCCGTCCGCAAATTTTGCCTTGAGCGCGTCGAACGCTTTAAGAATCGCGCCAAACGATAATCCGCCAGCTGGCGGGCCGCCGCTTCCGGAACTACTGTTCCGCGTGCCGCCCGCTTCGAGCGCGGCGATGCGCGCCTCGAGCAAATCGAGTTTTCCGGCAAGCGCCTTGATGGCGGCGAGATTGAATGTCGAAAGTTTGTACAGATCCACGCCCCTGCCGTCCACCGACAGAACTTCGGGCGGCGCCTCCTCGGCAATCAGGCCCAATCGCGGGCGGATGGCTTTTTCGTCGTCTGCAAATTCATCCTCCCCGATATAATTGTAGGCCGCGGGCTTTGCGTCCTTAACCTTTTTGAGGATCGAATCGAGGTTGGAATCCCCCAAATAGTTGATATTTTCTTTTGCATCCCGCGTGGAAATGTTCACAAAACCCTGCGCCGCGACCTCGCCCAATACGTGCAGTTTATATTGCGGTGTGGTGCTTGCGGTCTTGCCATCAAATCCGCCGATGCCGATGTTGCCGCTTTCCGGATTCACATAGAGTTGCGATTCCACGTAGCGATAATCTGTATCCATGAGGACCAAAATGACGGATTTTGTGGATGATGCGGTTGAATCCTCAAGCGCCGTGCCGATCACGCCCGCGGACATATCCGCCCGTTTTCCGTATCCCGCGGCATTGGCGACCGCGATCTTGTCCCCGACATGGATCTCGCCACCCGTGAGATTAACGCGGACCGGAACGCGACCTGCGAGCGCGACCGGAACTTTTATCTCATTCGCATACAATACTTCGTTATATCCCCCGAGTTCGATGCCGGGCGCAGTCGAAACCACTCCGATCGGCTGGTCGTTGATTTCGGCGCGCTTCACGAATACCGGATTGGCGGGGTCGGTGGTCACGATCTCTCCGGCTTTCAATGTCGGGTCTTTGGTCGGATAGGTTTCCGCAATGTCAATGCCGGTGATACTGGTCGCAACCGCATAAATCGTCCCTGCGGTTCGCACCGCGTTTTGACACGTGGGCGTCGAATCATCCACGCAAAGCGCCCCGATGATGTCGAGCGCGGCGCCCGGCGTTGTCGTGCCGATACCGATATTGACCGCGAAATTGATGATGTCCCCCGCCGTTCCGAATGTGAGCGTGTTGCCGCCTTGGCCATGAATGGTGGAGGATTCTTCAAAAACGAGGTTGGAGGCGGAGCCGATGTCGCCGATGATGATGCTTCCTGCGCCGATACTGCCGATGGTGACAGTGGCGGTGCCGCCGATGTTGCGTGTGTCAACCTGAATAATGGGATTTGCGGTCGTGGAAGTCGCAAGCGTCCATGCGTAGGGTTCGTTGTTCGCAATCGTTGTGGTTGCGGCGGATGTATAAATCACGCTCCCGCCGCCGATGTAGACGGTGGAGGACGCCGCAAAAATTCCGGAAACATTCAGCCGCGCTCCGATGGATGACGAGGCGTTGGAAATGAAGCCGCCTTGGAGGAGAGAGAGGCCGTTGACCGCGAGAGATGAGGAGGCAGACAGGGGTCCAAACACATTGAGATTGGCGCCGATGGATGACGAAGCATTCGAAATGAATCCTCCGATGAAGTTGGCGAGGTTACCGGAGTTGACGGTGAGCGCTCCTCCAAAGACCGAAGCGCCGGCGACTTGGAAGGAAGAGGACGCATTCAGGGCTCCTGCGACTTGCAATCCTGCGCCGATGGATGAAGAGGCC